>JBAQER010000422.1:0-13305 GCA_049286845.1 Bradyrhizobium sp. | reverse complement strand
CCGGGCATGACGGTGAGTGTTGCAGCGCCCTACTTGATAAGGCCCTTTTCCTTGTAATAGCGGATCGCGCCCGGATGCAGCGGCACCGGACTGCCGGCTGCCGCGGTCGCGAGCTTGATCTCCTTGCCGGCCGCGTGCGCATTCGCCAGTTCCGGCAACGACTCGAAGACCAGTTTGGTCATCTGATAGGCGAGATCGTCGGAGACGGCGGAGCTGGTCACCAGATAGTTGATCACGGCCGCGGTCGGGACGTCCTTGTCCTGGCCGTTATAGGTATTGGCAGGAATGTTCACGGCGACGAACGGCGGGCCGATCTTGTCGACCACCGCCTTGGGAACCGACACCACGGTGATCTCGGTCGAGGTCGAGAGATCCTTCAGCGAAGCTACCCCGAGACCGGCCGATTGCAGCGTCGCATTCAACTGCCGGTTCTTCATCAGGTCGACGGATTCCGCGAACGGCAGGTATTCGATCTTGCCCATATCCTTGTAGCTCATCCCGGCGGCGCCGAGGATGGCGCGCGAATTGAGCTCGGTGCCCGATTTGGGCGCGCCGACCGAGAGGCTCTTGCCCTTGAGGTCGGCCAGCGTCTTGATGCCGCTGTCGGCGGTAGCGACGATCTGGATATAATTCGGATAGATCGCCCCGATGGTGCGCAGCCTGTCGAGCTTGGACTTGAATCCGGCCTCAGCGTCGCCATCCCATGCGGCCTTCAGCGAATCGCCGAGCGTAAACGCGATCTCGCCGCGGCCCTGCTGCAGCAGCACCAGATTCTCGACTGACGCCTTGGTGGCCTGCACCTGGGTCTTCACACCGGGAATCTTGTCGCCGTAGATTTTCCCGATGGCGACGCCGAGCGGATAATACACGCCGGAGGTGCCGCCGGTCAGCACATTGATGAATTGCTGGGCATGGGCGGCCGGGGCCGACAGGGTTGCCGCGGAGGCAATAGCGGCCGCAATGAGCTTCGACCTCATAATCGATGTTCCCCCCTGAATTGGCCGGGAAAGTGGACGGATGCGCGCCCCGGGTCAACCCGGCTTGTCGCCAAAATGCGGCTCGCGACGGCCATTTCGCGCGGATCCCGATAATTCGAAAGTTGCCTGCCGGAAGCCCTTGCCACGGTTGACGAAAACCGGGATCAATGCGGCGCGATCGAAGACGCGGCCAGCCAGGCTCGGCCATGAAAGAAGAAGGGGTTCCGGGGGAAGCATGGCCGCAGAAAATCCGACACCGGGCAAGTCATCGCCCAATGACGACGTCATCGTCATTTCCGAAGAAGCGCTGCACAAGGCCGAGTCGTTCGTCGAGGCCGAAGAGGGCGCGGCCAACCGGCTGATGGGCTGGGCCGGGTGGATCTCGACCGCGATCGCCGTCGTCATGAGCCTGTTCCACCTCTACGCCGCCTACGCGATCGTTCCGACCCAGGAGCTGCGCTACACCCACGTCGCCTTCACGCTGGTGCTGAGCTTCCTGCTGTTTCCGCTGGCGACACGGTTTCGCAACCGGGTGCGCTGGTGGGACGTGGTGCCCGGCATCTTCGCGGTCCTGACCATCGCCTATGCGCTGTGGGGCGGCGAGGACTTTACCGACCGCGCCACCATGCCCGACCGCTGGGACGTCATCATCGGCATCGTGTTCATCATCCTGCTGCTGGAGGCGACCCGCCGCACCACCGGAGCGATCATGCCCGTGGTGTCGCTACTGTTCATTGCCTATGCGATGCTCGGCCCGCATCTGCCGGCGCCGTGGACGCATCGCGGCTACGACCTGCCGCGGCTGGTCGGTCACCTCTTCATCACCCTGGAAGGCATTTTCGGCGTCGCGGTCGACGTGTCGGCGACGCTGATCATCCTGTTCACGATCTATGGCGCGTTCCTGCAGCAATCCGGCGCCGGCAAGTTCTTCATCGATTTTTCGCTGGCGCTGATGGGCGGCAAGCCGAACAGCGCCGGGCGCACCGTGGTGCTGTCGTCGTTCCTGTTGGGCGGACCGTCGGGATCGGGCGTCGCCACCACAGTGATGATTGGCACCGTGGCCTATCCGATGCTGGCCAAGGCCGGCTTCGAGAAGAACGCCGCCGGCGGATTGCTGGCGGCCGGCGGGCTCGGCGCCATCCTGTCGCCGCCGGTGCTGGGCGCGGCCGCCTTCCTGATCGCCGAGTTCCTCAAGATCAGCTACCTCGACGTGATCTGGATGGCGACGATTCCGACCTGTCTCTATTACCTGTCGCTATTGATCATGGTCGAGCTGGACGCCCGCAAGTTCGGCGCCAAGGATGTCACCTTCGTTCCCGACATGACGCTCGGCCAGATGACGAAACGTTACGGTTTCCATTTCGTCTCGCTGCTTGCCGTAGTGGTATTCATGGTGATCGGTTACTCGCCGACGCTTTCGGTGTTTTACGCCACGGCGGTCACTTTCGCGCTGAGCTTCCTGCGCAAGGAAACGGCGCTGGTGCCGAAAAAACTGGTGAAGGCGCTGGCGGACGGCTCGATCGGCGCGCTGAACGCCGCGACCACCTGCGCCTGCGCCGGCATCGTCGTCGGTGTCGTGACCCTGACCGGCCTCGGCCTCAAATTCTCGTCGATCGTGATCGCCTATGCCGGCGGCAGCCTGCTGCTGACCGCGATCTATACCGCGCTGATCGTGTGGATCATCGGCCTCGCGGTGCCGGTGACCGCGTCCTACATCATCTGCGCCGTGATCGCCGCACCCGCGCTGATCAAGCTCGGCGTGCCCGATTACGCCGCCCACATGTTCATCTTCTATTACGCCGTGCTGTCGGAGGTGTCGCCGCCGACCGCGCTGTCGCCGTTTGCGGCCGCCGCCATCACCGGCGGCGATCCCTACCGCACCACGCTGCAGTCGTGGAAATACACGCTGCCGGCGTTCCTGGTGCCGTTCGTGTTCGTGCTCGACCCGCAGGGCGTCGGCCTCTTGCTCGCGATCCCCAAGGGCGGATCCTGGGTCGACGTGCTCGAGATCACTATCAAGACAACATTGGGGCTGGTGGCGCTCGCCGCGGTTGCCCAGAACTGGGGATTGCGACAAAATACGCCGATCGAACGCGGTCTGCTTCTGCTATCGGGGCTGCTGCTGGTGTTTCCGAGCCTGATCGAGGCAATCATCGAATCGGTCATCGGACGCGACATCAGCTACACCTACGTGCCGGGGCTGATCATAGGCCTCGGCGTACTGCTGTGGCAGTTCAGGACGCCGGCGCCGAAACGACCGGCCCTCACGATTTAATCAGGGAGTGAACTTACGATGACAAGAACAAAAAAGACCGCAGCGATACTGGCTGTCACCCTCACGGCGGGGCTGGCACTCGCCGGAATGGTTCATGCCCAGCAGAAGACCATGTCGATCGGCACCGGCGGCACCGGCGGCGTCTATTATCCGCTCGGCGGCGCCGTCGCCAATGTGCTGTCGAAGAACCTGCCGAACGTGCAGGCCACCGCGGAGGTCACCGGCGGCTCGGTCGACAATCTCAAGCTGATCGCGTCGGGTCAGAGCGAGATGGCGTTCACGATGGCCGATGCCGCACTCGATGCCCTGCAGGGTCAGGACAAGTTCAAGAGCGGCAAGGTGCCGCTGCAAGCGCTACTCGTGGTCTATCCGAACCGTATGCACGTGGTGACGGTCGAAGGCACCGGCATTGAAAAGATGGCGGACCTCAAGGGCAAGCGCGTCTCCACGGGATCGCCGGGCAGCGCCACCGAAGTGATGGCGTTTCGCGTCATCGAGGCCGCAGGCCTCGACAGGGACAAGGACATGAAGCGTGAGCGGCTCGGCGTCGCCGAGTCCGTCAATGCCGTCAAGGATCGCAAGATCGACGCCTTCTTCTGGGTCGGCGGCATTCCTACCGCGGCGGTGACCGACCTCGCGGCAACGCCCGGCATGAAATTGAAGCTGATCGACCACAGCGACACGGCCGAGAAGATGAACGCCAAATACGGCAAGCTCTATACCGCCAGCAAGATCAAGGCCGGTTCGTATCCGGGCCTCGACAAGGACAACGCCATTACCGAGGTCTGGAATCTGATCGTGACCGGCGACAAGATGAGCAACGACGACGCCTACGCCATCGTCAAGACGCTGGTGGAGAAGAAGGCCGACATCGTCGCCGTGCACAAGGAAGCCCTGAGCTTCTCGCTCGACAACCAGGTGCAGGAGCGTTCGCCGATCCCGTTCCATCCCGGCGCGCTGAAATACTTCAAGGAGAAAGGCATCGGCGGCTGACGCCTTTCACTGCCGGATTGCAGGGTGGGCAAAGTCGCTCTTTGCCCACCCTACAGCTGCCGTCATTCTCCGCCGACACGACAGCCGCCTTCGCGCTGGCAAGACAGCGGTTCCCCGCGTACTCTTACGTTGCAGAACCGGTCCGTCAGAGGCCGGTCTTATCCGGGAGAACGCCATGAAGCCTGTCAATCGCGCCGTTGGACTATGCTTGGGAGCTTCCTTGGGAATTTCCCTGGGAGCGGCACTGCTGCTCGGCAGCGCCAGCCTCAATCCCGCCCATGCCAAGCCGTTCATGATCGTCGGCAACGACGAAAAGCTGCTGTGGGACGACGACGGCAAGCCGGTTCTGTCACCTGTCGGCAAGGATTCGGTGCTGATCGTCGATCTCGCCGATCCAGAGAATCCGAAGATCGTCGCCACCCTGCCGCTGAAGAATTCGATCGTCGGGCCGCCGGTCAATCTCGACATCGACCCCACGGGTTCGATCGCGCTGGTGGCGGATTCGATCGACGTGACCAAGGATGGCGCGGCGCTCAAGCAGGGGCCGGACAACAAGGTCTACGTCATCGATCTCAAGGCCAGCCCGCCCAAACTGGCGGCGACGGTCACCGTCGGCAAGCAGCCGTCGGGACTGAGCATCAGCCCGTCCGGCAAGATGGCGCTGGTGGCCAACCGCGCCGACAACTCGGTCAGCGTGCTTTCCATCAACGGCACCGACGTCCGGGTCACCGATACCGTCGCGCTGCCCGACAGCGTCGCCCATGTGGTGTTCACGCCGGACGGCAAGCGGGCGCTGGCGGCCAGGTTCCCCGCGCACAAGATCTCGGTACTCGATATCGCCGGCGACAAGGTGACCTACAACAAGATCGACCTGCCGACCGGCCAGTGGCCCTACAATGTCGTGGTGACGCCCAACGGCAATCTCGCGCTGACCGCCGACAATGGCGGCGCCGGCTCATCCGACGGCAGCGTCGACACCACCAGCGTGATCGATCTCGAAGCCAATCCGCCGCGCATCATCGACCGGGTGGTGGTCGGCGACGGCCCGGAGGGACTGGCGGTGTCGCCCAAGGGCGACCTCGCGGTCGCCGCCATCCTGCGCGGCTCCAACAATAAGAAGGCCTTCTTCCACCAGAAGAACGGCAGCATCACGGTGCTCAAGATCGACGGCAAGAAGGTGACCAGAACCCAGGATATCGAGGTCGGCGGATTGCCCGAGGCCGCGATGTTCACGCCCGACGGCAGGTACATCCTGGTCGGCAACTATCTGACCCAGGATTTCTCGATCCTGAAAGTCAACGGCACCAAGGTCACGGATACCGGCAAACGCTTCAAGGTGCCGGGGCATCCGGCTTCGGCGCGCATGAGCCGCTAGCGGCGCGCACCCGGATCGAACAACGAGTGCCAGGGGTAGCAAGTCTCGCGCGAGCCGGCCGGCGGCTCGCCCGATGACGTGCTGCGCAATGTACTCGGGGAAACCGAGTAATGGGGCAAGGTGGCGAAGTTCGCCGGGATCAAGCCGGAGTAACTCTCAGCCGGCTGCGGGCGCGTCCATGCTCATCGAAATTCCCGTCGGCAAGCCATGCACGGATGGCATCACGGCGCGTCCGGCCAGCTCCGTCACCTGCTCGAGCAAGGCGCGCTCTGTCGCGAACGGCCCGTAACGCAAGTAAGCCCATAACGGATCGGCACCTTGCGCGGCATGCCAGAGTTCACCGGCATGGTCGCCGCCGAGCGGCTCCAGGCGCGCCGCGCGTCCCTGAAACGGTATCCGTTCAGGCAGCGGCCAGGGAGGCGTTGGCAAAGCCGGCACGGGCACGGTTGATGACGATCCCGTCTGTCCTGCCTCTCACTCGGACGTCATGTCGAGGCATTTCGAAACGTCGGAGCCGAGGCCGGACGCGATGATGATGCAGCCGCGGATCTTCCGCGTGGTATTGTCGCTGGCCCACACCGCGTAGCCGCCCGGACCGAAGAACGAATTGGTGTTCGGCGGCTCGGTCTCGGCGGCGTCGAACGAATAGTTGGAGTCGGTGTCGAAGATACGGGCCTTCTTGGTGCAGCCGCCGTCGGTCTGCACGTTGATCACTTCCTTGTTGTCCCGCGTCAGCGCCAGGCTGATCTGGCAGCGGAAATATTCCGATGTCTTGACGTTGAAGAGATAGGTGTAGGACTTGCAGGTCGCGGTATTGAGCTTTCCGGGGCTGAGGCCCCGGCTGCAGGAAATTCTCTGGTTGCTCGAGAGCTTGAATTCATCGGCATGCGCCACAGGAACCAGCGTCACAATTGACAGCGCTGCGCCCAGGCAAATTTTCGTGACGTGGTTCATCCGAATCATCCCTATGACCTATTTTGAGAAAGACTGGTTCTAGACTGAATCCGGAACATAGTCGCGAAGCCGGAAGCGGGAAATCACAAAGTCTGATGGAGGCGTGATGCGGCGAACGGGCGCGTTGACGGGCAAATGGCGTTCGTGGTTTGTTCAAAAACGAGACCGGCCTTTTTCGAACCGGTTGCGGGGAGAATGCAGGATGACGAGATTTTCGACGAAGACCGTTTTGATGGCGGCTGCGCTCGTAGTGGCCGCGGCGCTTGCCGCGCCGTCCACATCCGCATTTGCGCAAGCCGCGGCGCCGACCCCTTGGGAGCTGAAGCCCGACATGGGCTACGGCTATGGCAAGGACGGCAAGACGTTTTCCTACAAGATGGGCACCAACAATGCAGGCATGCTGCTGAAGGGCGCGAAGAAGGTGCCGAAGGGCACGTTGTTCTTCATCGGCCACAACGGACAGCTCTATATGCGGACCGGTCCCTATCTCGAGGGCGACGGCAAGTTCATGTTCGGAGCGGAGTGAGGGTTGTTTTTTTCCTTCTCCCTTGTGGGAGAAGGTGATCCTCGCGAAGCGAGGATCGGATGAGGGGTCTCTATCGGCTGAGATGGACCCCTCACCCGTCTCGAACGCGCTGAGTTTATCATCGGGCGGCGCTTTGCGCCGACCCGTTGGCGCATTCGATCCACCCTCTCCCACAAGGGGAGAGGGGAAGGAAGCGTTCGCTGGGACGACAGCCAGCTAAAACGACGACGCCAGTTCCCTGGCGCCCGGCTTGCCGCCGTTGGAATCCATTCGCTCGTCGGTGATCGCCAGCAGTTTCGCTACCGTGTTGTGGCGGATCGCGACCGGGTTGCGCTCATAGCCGCCACGCTGGAAGAAATTCGATGTCGGCACCCGCTCGCGCATGGCCTGCGGCATCGTCACCATGTCGAGCCCGGTACCGTCGCCGGTGAGGTTCATCATCTCCAGCTCGGCGGCGGTGAGCGGCCTGGTATAGCCCTTGGCGCGCGCGAACAGCACGGATGTCAGCAGCTTGTGGGTCTGCAGCAACGGACCGACGTCGATGTCCAGCACCATGGCATGGACCGCCCAGCCCTGCGGCGTATTGGCGAGTTTCTCATGCGCCGCCCACTCGTCCGGCACCGTGCGCGTGAACGCCACCATCCGCTTCAGCACCGCGATCTTGTGATCCATCGCCTTGCGCGCCGGACCTGACAGCCGCGCGGCCTTTTCCGTCAGCGCCTTGATGAATTCATGCCCCTGCTCGGCGAGCAGCTCGACGCTGTTGGTGGTGAGCAGCTGGTTGTAGCCGATCGCGGTCGAGATCGCGCGCGAGCCCGGCCGCGAGGCGCTCAACCCCGACTGCATGTCGTGATGGCCGTTGCCGCCGGTCTCGAACGAATAGACCCGCACCGCCTGCTCGCGCGTCAGCCCCGACGCCAGGGCCGTGCGGGCATAGGCGCGCTTGAACTCGGCCTCGCTGGCGGGCCGCTGCGGCGCGAACTGGAAATGCTCGGCGGCGGCCTTCAGGAAGTCGGCGACGACGGGAATGGGCTTGCGCTCGCGCGGCGGCACTTCCGGTTCGCCCTCCGGGTTCACCGGCCGTTTCGGCCCGGTGTAGAGCGGCGGTTGCGTCAGAACATAATCGTCGAGCGCGATGGCCTGGTGCCCGCGCCGCTTGGCATTGCGGCCTTTTCGTTTTTCGTAGATCGAGCTCCAATAGGCGCCGGCCTCCTGCTCGAACGCGGAGCGCGCCTCCTGATACTCCCTGAGCTTGCGGCGGTATTCCGCAATCGCCAGCGGCGACGCTGCCTGCGCCATCGCGCCGGCCGTGGCGGGCGGCAGCGCGGGCGCGTCGATCGCGCCCGCCTGCGGCGCCATCAACAGCAGCGCGAGCGCGGGGAACCCGAGGCAGAGACGAATCGCATGAGGTCGCATCCGACCTGTTTAGCAAGCCGGCCGTTGAAGTCAGCCCCGAAACAGTGCGATCGCTTGCCTCACTCCTGCGCGACCCCGCTGGCCTTGACGAGGCCGGCCCACTTCTTTTCGTCCTTGTCTATGAAGGCCGCATAATCTTCCGGCGAGCCCGGCGTGATCTCGGTGCCGTCCAGCCCCAATTGCTTCTTCACGTCGGCAGAGGCGAGCGCGGCCTGCAAGGCCGCATTGAGCTTGTCGATCACGGGCCGCGGCGTGCCGACCGGCGCCACCAGGCCGTAATACAGCGACGCATCGAACCCGGGCAGGCCGGATTCGGCGATGGTCGGCACCTCCGGCAGCAGGCTGGAGCGCGTCGCGCTGGTCACCGCCAGCGCCCGCAACTTTCCCGCCGAGATGTTGGGGTGCGAGGCCGGGATCGGCGCGAACGCCATCGGGATATGTCCGCCCAACAGATCGGTCAGCGCCGGACCGGTTCCCTTGTAGGGGATGTGGATCAGCTTGATTCCGGCGGAGGCGGCGAAATATTCGCCGGTGATATGGCTGACCGTGCCGGCGCCGGCGGAGCCGAAATTGACCTTGCCGGGATTGGCCTTGGCATAGGCGACCAGCTCGGCGACCGACTTCGCGGGAAACGAGGGATGCACCACCAGCGAATTGGGCGCGTTGCCGATCAGGCCGATCGGCGCGAAATCCTTGCGCGGATCGTAGCCGGCGTTCTTGTACAGCGACGGTCCGATCGCCAGCGTGCCGGTATATCCCAGTGCAATCGTGTAGCCGTCGGGATCGCTCTTGGCCACCGCCTTGGTGCCGACGGTGCCGCCGGCGCCGGGGCGGTTGTCGACCACGACCTTTTCGCCGAGGATTTCGCTCATCTTGTCGGCGATCACGCGGCCAACGATCGACGTCGAGCCGCCGGGCGCAAACGGGATCACCAGCGTGATGACGCGGTTCGGAAAGGTCTGGGCGTGAGCAGGGTTGAAAGCTGCAGCCAGGCCGAACGCGGCGGCGGCGCAAAACCATTTGTTCCAGATCGACATGTTGAGCGAACTCCCCGGGACTATTTCTTGTTGTTGGGCCGCATCGTCGCCGAAAGAGCCGGCGTTCGCAACCCGGCGTCGCCCGATGGCAGGCTCCGCAGCGAAGCAATCCAGACTCCGTCACTCCCCGGCGCGCATTGCCGCGAACCCGGAATGCCGAAGTTACTTCCAGGCGAACACCGGCTGTTCCAGCTCGGCGACGCGGGTGTCCCGCCCTGCCAGCACTTCTCGGAACTGGTAGATCAAGGCCGCCGTCGGCGCGTGGATGAAGTCGCCTTCGTGGTGAAACCGGATCACGCGCCGCGTGCTCTCCGGAATCGTGGTGAAGCTGAAAGCGTCTTCGTGCTCGATATCAGCCAGCGCAATGCGATGCACCGAAGCGACCTCATCGGGGTTCGGCGAGATCGGCGCGCCGGATGCCGCCCACACCACGACAGGCGTAATGAGATAGCCGGACCGGGTCGGATAATCGTCCAATAGGCCGAGCACGTCGCCGGCGCCGAGTTCAAGGCCGAGCTCCTCGTGCAACTCGCGCAGCGCCGCCTCCGCCGGCGTCTCGCCCGCGTCGCAACGTCCGCCCGGCAGCGCCCATTGATTGCTGTGGGCGCGCAAGCCCGAGGCGCGCAGGGTCAATAGCAGCGCCGTTCCGCCGGACGCATCGGCGCCGGTGAGCGCGACGGCGACCGCAGCCCGCTTCAGCGCCGGTGCAGGCTCAGCCTCCGGCAAGCGCACGAACGCCGCGCAGCGCTCCGCGATATTCCGCCTTGTGGCATCGTCGAATGGTCTGCTCATCCCGCTTGACTACAACACGTCCGCGTTTGATGAAATGACCTGCAAGACATGAATGCCCGCGCAGACCGGACCAAACGACATGACTGACAAGACAGCCGCAAAACTCAAGTCGGACGGCTGGACCATGGTCGAAACCTCCGGCTTCCTGCATCTGATCGGACCGCTGTGGCAGCGCGTGCTCGACGGCGAGCACGAATACGCGCTCGCCACGCAGGACAAGCACCACAACCGCCGCGGCCTCGTGCAGGGCGGAGTGATCATGACGTTCGCCGACCGCACCTGCGGCATGACGGCACGCTACGTCTCGGGCAAGCCGACACTCGCCACCGTGCAGCTCGACACCCATTTCGTCGAGGCCGGCAAGATCGGCGAGATCCTGATATCGAAGCCGCATGTGGTGCGCTCCACCCGCAGCCTGATCTTCATCACCACAGAGGTGACGGTCGACAAACGCTGTATCGCCATGGCCAGCGGCGTGTTTAAGATATTGAAGAACGAGACGTGACGCCTCCGTCATTCCGGGATGGTGCGTTAGCACCAGACCCGGAATCTCGAGATTCCGGGTTCGATGCTTCGCATCGCCCCGGAATGACACTCAGAGGAAGTACCCCATGCAATACCGCCCCCTCGGCCGCAGCGGCCTGAAGATTTCGCCGATCTGCCTGGGCACCATGATGTTCGGCGGCCCGACCGACGAGACGGCATCGGCGCGGATCGTGGCGAAAGCGCGCGAGGCCGGCGTCAACTTCATCGATACCGCGGACGCCTATTCGAAGGGCGGTTCCGAGCAGGTGGTCGGGCGCGCCATTTCCAACAGCCGGCATAGCTGGATCCTCGCGACCAAACTCGCCAATTCGATGGGCGACGATCCCAACCGCGGCGGGCTGTCGCGGCGCTGGGTGCTGCAGGCGGCGGACGAAAGCCTGCAGCGGCTCGGCACCGACTACATCGACATCTATTATTTGCACAAGGAAGACCATTCGACACCGCTGCAAGAGACCGTGCGCGCGATCGGCGAACTGATCCGGCAGGGCAAGGTGCGCTATTTCGGCCTCTCGAATTATCGCGCCTGGCGGGTCGCCGAGATCTGCAACATCTGCGACAACCTCGGCATCGACCGCCCGGTGGTCAGCCAGCCCTATTACAACGCGATGAACCGCATGCCCGAGGTCGAGCATTTCCCGGCCTGCCATTACTATGGCCTCGGCATCGTGCCCTACAGCCCCTTGGCGCGCGGCGTACTGACCGGCAAGTACGCGCCCGATGCCGCGCCCGGCAAGGACACGCGTGCGGGGCGCAATGACAAGCGCATGATGCAGACCGAATGGCGGCCGGAATCGCTGCTGCTGGCGCAGGAAATCAAACGGCATGCCGAAGCCAAGGGCATCACCGCAGGGCAGTTCGCGGTGTCATGGGTGCTGAACTCGTCCTTCGTCAGCGCCGTGATCGCCGGTCCCCGCACCGAGGAGCAATGGGACGATTACATCCGCGCGCTCGACTATCGCTTCACCGCCGAGGACGAGGCGCTGATCGACCGGCTGGTCACCAGCGGCCATCCCTCGACGCCGGGCTTCAACGATCCGGCCTATCCGATCGAGGGACGGCGGGCGCGGAGTCCGGCGTGACGGCCGCCGCTGTTCAGCGACGAGGCGTGCCGGCCCGGCGCCCGATCGATCTTCGGCTACCCGCTGAAATGATCGGGCGCAGCCTGGTGAGCGCCGCGATCAGCCGATGATGTAGGCTGCCGAGCCGGTCGCGATCTGCTCTTCAGCGTCGTTGACGAGTTCCATATGGACCACCGCGACGCGGCCGCCGAGCCTGACGACGCGACCGGTGGCGACGAAATACTGGCCGCGTCCCGGCCGCAGGTAATCGATGCGCAGATCGATGGTGCCGATGTTCGGAAATTGCCGCGCCGTCGCCGCTGCGCCCTTTTCGGCGATCGAGGCCAGCGCAATGGCAAGGCCGCCGACCACGTCGAGGGTTGCCGAAATCACGCCGCCATGCAGGATCTGGCGGACCGGGTTGCCGACCAATTCGGGCCGCATGTCGAACCTCAGCCGCGGCGCCTTGGGGTCGAGCGAATCGATCTTGAGACCGATCACGCGGTTGAACGGGATGATATCCTCGAACATGCGGTGGATCACCGCCTCGATGCTCTCGACTTCCCGCCGGTTGCCCATTTCGATCATCCCGATCGAAGGCCCCTCGGCCTCCGATGCCGGAGATAGCGCTGATTCCCCGCCGGCGCACCAGTCGAATGGTGATGGCATCAGGGGCCTGCAGCGCTTGCTGCGACTGCCTCGCAAGATCGACGCGTGCGGCGCAATAAGCATTGGCGTCGAACCAAAGGGAAATCCAAGGCTCGATTGATTTTTGCCGGCCGGGAACTAAAGTGCGCGACCGCGGGAATAAAATTGGAGTTGAGTTGTCAACTACTGACCGTGCGCCGCGTCGAAGCGTCGCATCGCTTCGAACATTCTTGCCAAAGGCCCGCGTAAGTCTTTGTCTCGCTGCCAATAAATAAAGGGCGTATCCTTCCGGGATCGCCGTCAAAACGGGGAGAAAACCATGACGACTTCCAAGAAGGTCACGACTTCCAGCCGCCGCCGCTTTCTGAAAACGGCCGCCGCGGGCGCCGCCGCAACGGTCGCGGCGCCAACCATCGTCAGCGCGCAGGGCCCGATCAGCATGCGCTGGCAGAGCACCTGGCCATCGAAGGACATCTTCCACGAATACGCGCTGGACTTCGCCAAGAAGGTCAACGACATGACCGGCGGCGACCTCAAGATCGAGGTGCTTCCGGCAGGTGCGGTTGTGCCCGCCTTCGGCCTGTTGGATGCGGTGTCGAAGGGCACCCTCGACGGCGGCCACGGCGTCTTGGTCTATCACTACGGCAAGCAGACCGCGCTGGCGCTGTGGGGTTCCGGCCCGGGCTATGCGATGGACGCCAACATGCT
>JBAQER010000421.1:0-1717 GCA_049286845.1 Bradyrhizobium sp. | reverse complement strand
GCCACGGATTGTGGCCGATGTTGAAATGGGCGCGCGAGGCGGTGAATCCGGCTGCCGCCAGCTTCGCCACCATCTCGGCTTCGCTGTAGCGCTGCAGCCCGACCTTGGCGCGCAACTGCCGGTAGTCCGACAGCGCGGTGGAGACCAGGCCGATCAGGGCGTCCTTCAGGAAGCCGTGCTTGAGAGCGAAGCGCAGCAGCGCGGCTACATCCCTGGCCATGCCGACCTCGGGACGCAATATATCGCCCACCACCAGCCGCCCGCCGGGCTTCAACAGCCGCTTGATCACGAGGAACGCCGCATCCAGTTCATCCGGCGTCATATATTGGGCGACCGAGTTCATGATCGCGAGATCGATGGATTTTTCGTCCATTTTCCTCAAGTCATCGAGCGAGCGCACCCGGATCTTGGTGTTCGGGGCAAACCGCGCGATCAGCCGGCCGCGCACGCCCGGGGCCGGCTCCGCCAGATAAAGCTTGCCGCAGGCGTCGGCGACCTTGGCCGCCGAGAGGGCTTCGCCGCAGGCGTAATCAAGTACCACCGCGTCCGGCGACGAGATGTAGCCGATGATGTCGCGGGCGATGATCTGGAAATGCAGGTCGCGATGCAGCTTGCTCGCATAAATCGTATGCGTGGAATCGTAATAGTCGATCCAGTCTTCCATGAGTGAAGGCGTCCGGCAAACGGGGGTCCGGCCGGGGAGCCGGCAGGTACATGACGCGTTAGATGGTCCGGCGACCGGTGTCCAATGCCGTCATGCCCGGTTCCTAACAGGAAGGTCCCCCGCGAGCAAAGCCGAGCGCGTCCGCAAGCTCGGCGGCATCACGTTGCGCCCGATCGGGCAGATCGCCAGGCTGCAGACCATCCAGGACAACGACGGGGATTACAGGCGCCAACGCGGCGGCGGCACCTACTTTGCCGCCACGATCGCCGGTGGCTTCCAGGTCCCGTCGCCCGGCGGCAGGATCGACGGCGCCTCGGTCTTTGGCCAGTAGAGCCGCATCACGAGGTAGATCTCGCCGTTCGGCGCCGGCAGCCAGTTTGACTCCTTGTCGGCGCCCGGGGATTTGTTCTGGATATAAAGCGTCAGCGACCCGTCTGCATTCTTCTTCATGCCCGGCAGCATCGGCGAATTGATCAGATAGCGGTTGATCGGGTTTTCGATCAGGAGCTGCGTCTTGCCGTCGTACATGGTCAGCGACCAGAAGGCGTTCACCGGCGGCTGGAGGCCCGGAGGAAATGTCAGGGTGTAGTTGTGCTTGCTGCCGTCGAGCGTCCGGCCGTCGCCGTCGATGCGCGTGAGCGGATAGGTCGCCTCCTCCGGATCGTTGCCGTAGATGCCGGCCTTGGCGGCGACGGCGCGCTTCAGCCAGTCGCCATTGTAGTGGGCGTTGTCGCCCGGCAGCGCGCTGACCCGCCAGCCATTGATCGCCTTGCCGGTCCTGGCGACCGCCTCTTCGACCTTCTTCTCGCCTTCCTTCATGCCGAGGCCGACTTCGAGCTTTTGCTCCAGCGGCAGGTCCTTGAAATTGAAGGTCTTGCCCGGCCCGACACCGATCTTGGCAAGCTGGGCGCGGATCTCCTTCTCGTTGTCCTGGGCGGGGGCGTATTGCAGGGCGAAATCGAGAAACTCGAAGAAGTTGGTCTTCACGAGTTCCTTGTCGATCTTCGGAAAATCGATGGCCGGCGCGGCCGGCGGCGCCGCCTGCCTGAGGAA
>JBAQER010000420.1:0-6815 GCA_049286845.1 Bradyrhizobium sp. | reverse complement strand
GCACGAGATTGTCGAGCTTGCGGAAGGGGTGGTCGACCGGCAGCGGCTCGACCGAAAACACGTCGACCGCGGCACCCGCGATCTGCTTCTGCTGCAGGGTTTGCAGCAATGCGGCTTCGTCGATGATCGGCCCGCGCGCGGTGTTGACGATGAAGGCGGTCGGCTTCATGCGCGCCAGATCGGCTGATCCCACCAGTCCGCGCGAGCGCTGGCTCAGCACCATATGGATGGTGACGATGTCGGCACTGGCGACCAATTCCTCCTTGCTGGCGTAGCCGACGCCGACTTCCTTGCATCGCTCCGGCGTCAGGTTCGGGCTCCAGGCGATCACGTTCATGCCGAACGCCTGTGCGAGTTTCGATACCTTGGCCCCTAGCTTGCCGAGGCCGACGACGCCGAGCGTCTTGCCCTCGATCTCGAGGCCGACGAATTTCTGCAAGGGCTCGCCGGCGTGCATGCGGGCGTTCTCGCGGCCGATATTGCGGGTCAATTCCAGGATCAGCCCCATGGTCAGGGGGGCGGTGGGGTCGCGGCCCCATTGCGTCCCGCACAGCACCACATTGTGGTCCTTGGCGGCCTCCAGATCGAGCGCGGCATTGCGCATGCCCGAGGTGATCATGAGTCTCAGCTTGGGCAGGCTCGCGAACAGGGCACGCGGAAACGGCGTGCGTTCGCGCATCGCGCAGATGATCTCGAAATCCTTCAGCGCGGCGGCAGCGGCCTCCTGCGAGGCGAAGGGCTGGTTGAATACGGTGACCTCGATGCGATCTGTGACCTTCGACCAGTCCGCGATCCCCAGGGCCAGATTGAGATAATCGTCGAGAATTGCACAGCGCAGCCGCGTCATGGGAGGTCCGTTCATGGCGATGATGACGGGCGGAAACGCGCCGTCCGGGAGCTGCCATGGTCGCGCGCAATCTTTCAGCGTGCAAGCGCCCGCGGCCCTAAAAGCGCCCGCGGCCCCAAAAGCGCCCGCGGTTCAGGAAGCACCGCAGCTCGATCAGCGCCGCCGCGTCAGCGGTCGGGGATGGTCAGTTGGAGCGCCGGTGTGACGAGGCGATCTGCTTGGCGCGGCAGGCCGGGCCGGGGCCGCGCATATAATGCAGTTCCGGCCGGTAGGGGTTGAAGGCCCGGGCGAAGAACTGGTGCCAGAAGGCGCGGATTTCGGCGAGAGCGCTCGCCTGCCCGTCGCGGCTGGCTGCCGGGGAGGAGAGGGACGCTGAGTTGCTGGTTGCCATGACGCGGGCCCCACCGTTTTTCGTGCGCGGCTTTTGCCGCGAGAGAGCCCTTTTGGGGCGCCGAAAACGAGTTTTCGCCCAATTTGTTAAAAGAAGGTTTCAATTGTCATGATCAGGCGCAAGCATGGTATCGATCTCGTAATCATCCGTGGTGAACGGATGGAAAACGCGTGCGCGCGGTTGCCCTTTGCGGGCTGCGCCGCTACATCAGCGGCAGCAAATTTCCGACAAATGAAACGGTTTCCAAGGGATCACGATGGCCCGCCAGTTCGTCTATTTCATGCAGGGTCTGTCGAAGACCTACCCCACCCGCAAGGTGCTCGATAACGTCCATCTGTCATTTTATCCCGACGCCAAGATCGGCGTGCTCGGCGTCAACGGCTCCGGCAAGTCGACGCTGCTGCGGATCATGGCCGGCATCGACAAGGAATATACCGGCGAGGCCTGGGTCGCCGAGGGCGCGCGGGTCGGTTACCTCGAGCAGGAGCCGCAGCTCGATCCCGCCAAGTCCGTGCGCGAGAACGTCATGCTGGGCGTCGCCAAGCAGAAGGCGATCCTCGATCGCTACAACGAGCTGGCGATGAACTATTCCGACGAGACCGCGGACGAGATGACCAAGCTGCAGGACCAGATCGAGTCCGCGGGGCTCTGGGATCTCGACAGCAAGGTCGATCAGGCGATGGACGCGCTGCGCTGCCCGCCCGACGATTCCGATGTCACGAAACTCTCCGGCGGCGAGCGCCGCCGCGTCGCGCTGTGCAAGCTGCTGCTCGACCAGCCCGACTTGTTGCTGCTGGACGAGCCGACCAACCATCTCGACGCCGAGTCGGTGTCCTGGCTGGAAGGTCATTTGCGCAACTATCCCGGCGCCATCCTGATCGTGACCCATGACCGCTACTTCCTCGACAACGTCACGTCCTGGATTCTCGAGCTCGACCGCGGCAAGGGCATTCCCTACGAGGGCAATTACACCGCCTGGCTGTCGCAGAAACAAAAACGGCTCGCCCAGGAAGGCCGCGAGGACGCCGCGCATCAGCGCACGCTGGAGCGCGAGAAGGAATGGATCGCGGCCTCGCCCAAGGCCCGCCAGGCCAAATCCAAGGCGCGCTACCAGCGCTACGAGGACCTGTTGAAGCAGGCCAGCGAGAAGCAGACCCAGACCGCGCAGATCACGATTCCGGTGGCCGAGCGGCTCGGCCAGAACGTAATCGACTTCGACGGGCTGACCAAGGGCTTCGGCGACCGCCTCCTGATCGACAACCTCACCTTCAAGCTGCCGCCGGGCGGCATCGTCGGCGTGATCGGCCCCAACGGCGCCGGCAAGACCACGCTGTTCCGGATGATCACCGGGCAGGACAAGCCGGACAAGGGCACCATCACGATCGGCGAGAGCGTGCACCTCGGCTATGTCGACCAGTCGCGCGACAGTCTCGACGGCAAGAAGAGCGTGTGGGAGGAGATTTCCGGCGGCAACGAGCTGATCCTGCTCGGCAAGCGCGAAGTCAATTCGCGCGGCTATTGCTCGTCGTTCAACTTCAAGGGCGCCGACCAGCAGAAGAAGGTGGGTTCCCTGTCGGGCGGCGAGCGCAACCGCGTGCATCTGGCCAAGATGCTGAAGTCCGGCGCCAACGTGCTGCTGCTCGACGAACCGACCAACGATCTCGACGTCGACACGCTGCGCGCGCTGGAAGAGGCGCTGGAGGATTTCGCCGGCTGCGCCGTGATCATCAGCCATGACCGCTGGTTTCTCGACCGCATCGCCACCCACATGCTCGCCTTCGAGGGCGACAGCCACGTCGAATGGTTCGAAGGCAACTTCCAGGATTACGAGAAGGACAAGATGCGCCGGCTGGGGCAGGACTCCATCATCCCGCATCGGATGAAGTACAAGAAGCTGACGAGGTGAAGACGCTGGCCTCGTGTGGTGTTGCTGCTTTTGAGGATAGTATTGTGGACGATAATAGCTTTTCAGATTTGCTCTATCGGTTCATCGCACACTATAAATGGGAACCGCAGCATCTCTTGGGTTCTATGAAAGAATTTGAGGGTCGGGCTCGATTACAGGAAGTTCCGTTAAATTTCCTTTTGAATGCTTTTCTCCGTTTTTCGTCGTCGGCGACAATAGCGTCGCTACTTACTGAATGCGGTTTTTCCGACTCTGAGCTTGCGGCTCGGACTCTTGAATTGAAGTTCCCTTCAGAGACGAAATTCACTCAACCTGATGTTCTCATCGAATCGGATAAAGTTCGCGTATTCATCGAAGTCAAAGTCGATTCAAAAGTGAAACTTGAGCAGGTCCAAAAATATGCTCTTCTTCATGCGACGATGAACATTCAGAAGAAAAAGCGACCCTATTTGATGTTCTTGACGAAATATCCGTTTCCCGAATGGTGGAGCCCCTCTAAAGACCGCAGCTCTTCAGCAGATGTTCGTTCCTTTTTGGGTGAGCGCTTGGCCGATGCTCAAGGCTTTGATTTTTTGAAGCGGGTTCCTGAGGAAGCCATTATCAAGGAGTATGAGGAAGTTAGGCGGAGTATCAAATTCGGTGCGCATACTTGGAATTCGTTCGGCAATCACCTCAAGGTGCTCTCGGCTGACTTGGTAAAGAATCCTGATCGTGAGGTTGAAGTTCGCGTAATCGACGATTTTCTTTCCGAATTGCGAAAGCGCGGTTTTGTTGATTGATAGCTCGCTGTTTACCTAACCTTCTCCGCCAGCCACATCTTGATCAGCGACTGATACGGCACGTCGCGCTTGTTGGCTGCGATCTTGATCTGCTCCAGCAAGCCCAGCGGCAGCCGAATTGAAATCGCGGTGGTCGAAGGCTTCAGGTTTGGAAAGCGCACGCGCTCGGCCTTGCTCCAGTCGACGTAATCGGTGGAGTCATGCGTTTCCCAGAACTTCCGCTCGTCGGCTTCTGTCTTGAAGGCAGGAATTGATTTAAGCTTGCTCATAGGCTTTCCGCTCCTTTCGGTGCATGTCTCGCGCCGATATCACCCGGATCATGGTTCCATTCTGCCGGAGGGTGAACGTGATATGCAGCAGGCGATTTTGGGCTGTTTTGCCCAAGGCATTGAGACGCTGCTCGCTGCCGCTATGCCTTGCATCTTCGACAACAATCAGTGGATCGTTGAAGAAGACACTTTCCGCCTCGGTCTGACTGACGTCGTGCTTGTCCGCGCTCTTGCGGCTGTTGCCATCGTCCCAGTCGAAACCCGCGATCTGGTCAAGGTTGATCATGGTGTATATATTCAATATATACAAAAGAGATGTTAATGCAACACGGCCTCGATTTGCAGACGGGAAAGGGCTACCCAAGCGCGGGGATGCATCGCTCCTGCGCCAAATGGCCGCTCAGCCCCGGTCGTCCGGAATGCGCCATATCCGGATGCTAGAGTGGCCGCGATTGCCACACTGATTCCCGCACGGAAAGACCCCGCCCCATGTCGATGACGCCTGAAACACCGCTGCCGCCCAAGGGAAAAGGGATCGAGCTACGTCCGATCCCGATGCTGATCTTCGGCTCCCGCTGGCTGCAATTGCCGCTCTATGTCGGCCTGATCGTCGCGCAGGGTGTCTACGTGGTGCTGTTTCTGAAGGAGTTGTGGCACCTGTTCGCCCACTCATTCGATTTCAGCGAGCAGCAGATCATGCTGGCGGTGCTCGGCCTGATCGACGTGGTGATGATTTCCAACCTGCTGGTGATGGTCATCGTCGGCGGCTACGAGACGTTCGTCTCCCGTCTCAACCTGCAGGGTCATCCCGACGAGCCGGAATGGCTCAGCCATGTCAACGCCAGCGTGCTCAAGATCAAGCTCGCGATGGCGATCATCGGCATCTCGTCGATCCATTTGCTGCGAACCTTCATCGAGGCCGGTGGGCTGGCGTCGGGGAAGACCGGCTACACCGAAACCGGCGTGATGTGGCAGACCATCATTCACACGGTCTTCATCCTGTCGGCGATCGGCATTGCCTTTGTCGACCGGCTGTCGAATATTGCCTCCGATGAGGCGAAACACGCCGCTTCGCATTGATGGGCGGCATGTCGGTCGACAGGATTTCGGTTTTGCGACAGACGGCGATAGCCGCAGTTCTGATGATGGCAGCGACGACGCTGGACGCGGTGCATCCGGCTCTTGCCGACGATGCCGGCTTCACCCGGTTCATCGCCGCGCTGTGGCCGGACGCGCAGGCGCAAGGCGTGCCGCGCGCGACCTTCGACGCCGAAACCCGCGGCCTCGCGCCGGATTACAAACTGCCGGATCTGATCCTGCCGGGACGGCCCGCCACCGGCGCGCCGTCGCAGGCCGAGTTCGTGCAGGTGCCGGCCGACTATGTGAAGGAATCGAGCATCGCGCGGCTGGCGGCGGAGGGGCAGAAGCTGATGGCGAAACATCGCGCCGCCCTCAGCGCGATCGAAACGCGCTTCGGCGTGCCCGGCGCCATCGTGCTGGCGATCTGGGGACGCGAAACCGATTACGGCCGCTACGCGCTGCCCTATGACGGTTTGCGCGTGCTGGCGACGCAGGCCTATGTCGGCCGGCGCAAGGATCAGTATCGCAGCGAGTTCATCCTGGCGCTGAAGCTGATCGGCGAGGGCGTGGTGACGCGCAAGGACCTGCGCTCGTCCTGGGCCGGCGCCACCGGGCTGACGCAATTCCTTCCATCCGAGCTCTACAAGCACGGCGTCGATCTCGACGGCGACGGCCGGGTCGACATCTGGCATTCGGTGCCGGACGCGCTCGCCTCCGCCGCCCAGCAGCTCGTCAACAAGGGCTGGCAGCCGGGTGTCCGCTGGGCCTACGAAGTGCGCGCGCCGGCTGGCGCCGACTGCACCCAGGGCGTGCCCGAGGTGACGAAGCCGATCCGCGAATGGCTGCGCGAAGGCTTCGTGCCGGTGCGCGGACAAAAGCTCAGTGCCGCCGAGCAGGCGGAGCCGGCCTCGCTGCTGCAGCCCGAAGGCATCTACGGCCCGGCGTTCCTGACCACGAAAAACTACTTCGTCATCAAGGAATACAATTTTTCGGATCTCTACGTGCTGTTCGTCGGCCACCTCGCCGATCGCATGCTGAGCCCGCAGCCGTTCGCGACGCCGTGGTCGGCCTCGACCCAACTGCGCACATCAGCGGTCGAGGCGATGCAGCGTCACCTCACGCGCATCGGCCTCTACGGCGACAAGGTGGACGGCAAGGCGGGCATGAAAACCCGCGCGGCGCTCGGTGCCTACCAGAAATCGGCCGGGCTCAAGGTGGACTGCTGGCCGAGCGAAGCCGTGCTGCGTTCGATCGGCACGGCGCGCTAGCTAGCGCAAATATCTCCCCTCATGGTGAGGAGCAGCGCACTCGCGCGGCGTCTCGAACCATGAGGCCACAGACGGGCTTCATCCTTCGAGACGCGGCGAGGGCGCCGCTCCTCAGGATGAGGTTCGAAGGGCCTTTGCTTGGGAAGAACGAAAAGAAAAACCCGGCCGCAGCGGCCGGGTTTCAAAATCACAATGCCGCAATCGCAGCGCAGATCGGGTCAGCTCAGTCGCAGACCTCGACGCGGCGAAAGCGCCAGCCGTAACCGTCCCAGAAG
>JBAQER010000419.1:0-3702 GCA_049286845.1 Bradyrhizobium sp. | reverse complement strand
TCGTCACCCTGAGCCTCCAGACCAAGGGCGTCCGCATCGTCCCCGAGGCAGACCGCACCAACGACAACGCTCCGAGCCACCGGGTCTACGTCGGCCGCGCCGAGATCGGGGCCGCCTGGTCGAAGCGCTCCACCGAAGGCCGTGATTATCTCTCGGTCAAGCTGGACGATCCGAGCTTCAACGCTCCGATCTACGCCAACCTCTTCGACGACGAGGACGCCGAGACCTACACCCTGATCTGGTCGCGGTCGCGCAAGAACGGCGACTGAGCCAGGCCAGCGTGCCAACGCCCCGCTCATCCGAGCGGGGCGTTTCGCTGTCGCAACCCCTGACGATGGCTGTGCCGGCTAGCCGCCGGCGATCCTCGCGCTGCGCGCCATGCCAGCTTCACATTTTCGCTGATCCGCACTCAACAGAACGCCGGCTTCAGCCTTTCCGCTTCGGCGCTTTCGTCCGTTCACCGCGTGCTTCGTCATCTGGCTGTACGAGGTCGATGTGGCTGATGCCGAGAGCGCTGGCGAGATGGAAGAGGGTCACCACGGTCGGGTTGCGTCGTCCCCGTTCGAGATCGCTTACATATTGCTGGGTGAAGCCCGAGATCTCGGCGAAATGCTCCTGGGTGAAGCCTTTCTCCCTCCGTAACTTCCCGAAATTCCGGCCCACAAGCTTGCGCATATCCATGCGCGCAAGTTGCGTCTTTACATATTATGAGGTTTATCCTCTATAAGGTGTATTCACTGGCGATACTCTCATCGTGTCTGGAATGGGGCCAAACTACGGCGTAATATCCATCGGCCGGCAAGTTCGTTGAATACCTATTCGCTGTGTGCAGGATGCCAAATGCGGAACCCGCCGCTTGATCCCGATGTTGCAAACGTCGCGCCGACCGACCCGGCGCTGACGGGCTACGATCAGGAACATTTGGTGACTTACCTGCGTCTGCTCGATGCCGACGCTGAGGGCGCCGATTGGCGTGAGGTCGCGCGGATCGTGTTGCACATTGATCCGGACCGCGAACCGGATCGCGCGAGACATGCATTTGACAGTCATCTGGCCCGAGCAAAGTGGATGACTGAGCACGGCTATCGAGATTTGTTACGCGGCGGTGCCTCAAACTAGAATGAATCACCTGCGATTCAACCTCTCCGGGATACGGATTTTCTCTAGAAAAACGTGAGCGCGATTCCGCATCACGCGATGCGGAATCGGGGGCTTCCCTCAACCTTCGATTGTCAAAATGATGCCGTCGCTATCCTGACCGGCGCACGTGACAGGAGAAACGACGCGATGCCTCATTCCGATTGGCGATCACCTGTAGCCTATGATCGTGCCCGGGAATTGGAGCCAACCGGCTTTGCCTGGGAATGCCTTCGCCGCAATCCAGACTACCACCGCGATCATCGTGAGCTCGCGCAGTCGACACTCGATCCAAACGTGATCACAGCATTCAGAAGGAGATGGGGCCTCTGCTTTTGTGACTGACCCGGCGGGGTCGTCGCAGGATCAGGCCATATTCTGGGCACCTGAAGTTCTGCCGACAATCATTCCGATTGTTAAAAGCACAGCCGCGTCCAACGGAAATGCGCTCGGTCTGGCCGAGATGTCCGCCGGCGAATTCCGGCAGGCCTCCGATGGCTGGCACGTTCTGTTGCGTATTCGTGGGCTCGAGCACCGGCTTTGGCTGAGAGAGCCGCTGGTCGCAGGCTCGTCTTACGCCGCCGAATTGCCGCTCGACGCGGATTTCGAGAGTCGCGCCCACGCCGCGCGGCGGCTCTGGCGCGCGCTCAATGGGCGCGCCACGGGTCCCGCATTCCATCAACTCTCCCCGCAACGCCGACAGCGACTGGCACTGGCGCTGCGCGCGCTCGATGCCAGCGTCGAGGGCAACAGCTATCGCGCGATCGCCGAGGTTCTGTTCGGCGCCAAGCGCATTCCCGAACGGGCCTGGAAGACCCATGACCTGCGCAACCGGACCATCCGCCTTGTGCAAAGCGGTTTTGCGCTGATGCGCGGCGGCTATCGCGAACTGTTGCGCCAGGCGCGTCGGAAGAAGTAGCTGACGATCTGGATTAAAGGGGGGGTGCCGCAAATTCATCCCCTCATGATCGGCATCCCCCTTCGTCTGTCCGCTCCGCCATCGTGACCTCAGATGCGCCGCGAACCTCGCCGGCGCTCCACGAGATCACGGAGCCTCTCAGATGTCCGATCCAAACGCCGGTTTGCCGCCGCGATACCTGCGCACGCCCGAGGCAGCGCGATTCCTCAGCCTCTCAGGCCGAACGCTGGAAAAGCACCGGACCTACGGGACCGGTCCCGCTTATCGAAAGCTCGGCGGACGTGTCGTCTACGCGCTGGAGGACCTGAAAGCGTGGGCCGACCGCGGCGCCAAGACCTCGACATCTGATCCCGGCACCGGGACCGTTTTGCCCGCCAAGCGGCATGCCGCCGTTCCGCGGCCCTATGCCGGCCAAGTGCGCCGCTGATCGCTAAGGGAGCGCAGTGTCGATGCGGCGCAGACAGACCTCAGAACGTGAGCAGCTTGATCTGTTTCGTGCGCTTCCCGGCGATCTCGCGCCGCGCGACGCGCAGGACTTGATGGCCTATCCGTTCTTCTCCCTCGCGAAATCGAAGCGCGTCGCTCCGATCGACTTCCATGCTGGCAAGATCACCATACGTGTCGAAGCCGTGCCGGAGCATGGCATGGCGACCATCTGGGACGCGGACGTCCTGATATGGGCGGCTTCGCAGATCGTTGAAGCCCGCGACGCCGGTCTGAAGACCTCCCGGTTGATGGCGGCGACGCCCTACGAGATCCTCACCTTCGTCGGCCGCGGCACCAGCGTGCGCGATTACGACCGTCTCAAAGCTGCGCTCGACCGGTTGCAATCGACAACAATCAAGACGTCGATCCGCCAGCCGACGGAGCGTCGGCGGCACCGCTTCTCCTGGATCAACGAATGGAAGGAGACGGCGGATATGCACGGTCGGCCGCTGGGGTTGGAGCTGATTCTGCCGGATTGGTTCTACGCCGGAGTGCTGGATGAGGCGCTCGTGCTCACCATCGACCGGGCGTATTTTGACCTGACCGGCGGCCTGGAGCGCTGGCTCTACCGGCTCGTGCGCAAGCATGGCGGCCGCCAGGACGGTGGCTGGAGTTTTGACCTCAAGCACCTTCACGCCAAATCCGGCAGCCTCTCGCCGCTAAAACACTTCGTCTACGACCTGCGAGAGATCGTCCGCCGCCAGACGCTGCCCGGTTATCGGCTCGTCATCCAGCCCGGCCTTCGCGGCGCTGAGCGTCTCAACTTCACGTCCATTCCTGTCGATCCGCTGGCGGCTGCTCTGCGCCGTCGCGGCCTCGCAACCACACCGGTGGACAAGCTGTGAATCATCTCGTGCTATCAGGGACCGCAACTCACGTGCCATCGGGGACCCGATCCTCGTGCTATCGGGGACCGGAATCGTGTGAAAGCTTTTCGTACTCAACCACTTGCCACGCCCGTAACTTCTCTAACCCTGAATCCTTCGGATTCTTTCTAACGGACCGCGCGTTTTCCGCCGCTGAGGATAACCAGTGTCGGTTTCCCCAAATGTGTGGACTGGGGGCCGAAAATGATTGATCGGCTCCTTAAATCGTCGACTGGTGTTCCTTTAATTGTAAACTGGTGCAACGGTCAGCTTCCTCCTTGCGAGAACCTTGCG
>JBAQER010000418.1:0-7724 GCA_049286845.1 Bradyrhizobium sp. | reverse complement strand
CATCCGCGCTGGCCGGGATGCCGGAGCATTTGCAGTGGTGGATGAGAATCTGACCGGACAGCTTTTGTTCGCGGTCATCCACGAGACTGCCGACATCCTGGTGGCCGGCGGGGATCGCGAACGGGCGCTCACGGCGATGCGCTGGATGCTGCGAAGAACGCTCGATCCGGAGGCTTGATGAGCGTGGCTGAAAAGAACCGGGTGCTGGTCATCGGCGGCACGCGGGGGGCCGGGCTTCTGATAGCGCGTCTGCTGCATGAACGAGGCTACAACGTTCGTGTGCTCGCTCGCGATTCGGCCAGAGCCACAGCCGAGATGGGCTCCTCCTTCGAAATAGCCGCCGGAGATCTTACGAAGGCGGACACACTTTCTCCCGCGATGGCAGATGTGGATCACATCATCTTCACAGCGGGCGCCCCCAGCGGGCGCTACGCGCCCGAAAGCCTAGTCAAAGCGATCGACTATCAGGGCGTGGTGGATACGCTCGCGGCCGCGCGCCAGGCCGGGTTCGAAGGCCGTTTCGTCTATCTCAACTCGATCGGCATCGCCACGCCTTCACTGGCGGGGACCCTCATCAATCTGCTCAAGAGGAACACGCTTGTCTGGCGTCGGCGCGCCGAAGAGGACATTCGCGCCAGCGGCTTGGACTACACCATCATCCGCGTGGGTTTTCTGCTCAACCGGCCTGGCGGCAAGCATGCGGTCATCGTCGGCCAGAATGCGTTGCCGTTGGCGTTCCGGCATCGGATCGCCCGCGTCGACGTCGCAGAGGCGTTCATCGAAGCGATGCGGCATCCGCGCGCAACGCGGGCGACGTTCGAAATCATATGGGGCAACGGTCCGCGGCGGGAAAGCTGGGGCGGCCTTCTGGAGAAGCTCAAACCCGATAAGCCGCAGCCAGCTATGTAGTGGAAGGATCGGACGTGACGGTCGTGATCTCGGACGTGATGCTGCCGCCACCTGCAATGCTGGGCGGATGCCGCCGGATCATAGGGCTATAGCGTAGATGTATTGCCCATCATCATCTGGCGTGGCCCGCCACCCTTCGCCCAGCGGGCTACGGGGTGGCTCGTTTGCTTGTTGGCGGTTGCGAGCAACGACCGGCAGTCCGCCTCCTGCTCTCTATCCAAAACAGAGACAACAAAGGCCTCGGTCAGCATCGACGACAGTCCAAGCATCCGAGGCCGTCTTGCAATGCGCCGTGCTAGTGCGCGGTGATCCAGGCGCGGGCCTCGCGCTGCGCCATGGCGATCTCGACCTCGGACATCATCTCGGCGACCTCACGGCGCAGCCGGATGGCGTCGGTGCGGCCTTTCAGGGCGGCGAGGTTGAACCATTTGTGCGCGGCGACGAGATTGACCACGCCCGAACGCCCGCTCGCCCAGTACAGGCCGCGTTCGAACAACACGTCCGGGATCGCGCTTGCTTCCACCGGCGTCGCCGTCTCCAGATCGATGTGCCCCTGAAACATCCCTTATCTCCTTTTTGGTGTTGGCCGCCCTCCCCCGAGCGCGGCTCCCGTCCAGCTTGTTGAAACGCCTCATCATCCCCAACGCCGTTTGCCGGCTTGTTGGGATGATCATGACCGATCAAATTTGAAGGGCAGTTTAAGCATCGCGATGAATCCGGCGTAAACGCTGCGCGGTGCCGTCAGCGGCGGAATCGCAGAAGTGCCTTGTTAATGCGGGTTTCCATGCAGTCGCGAAAATCGGTTTACCCTGCCGTTTCGCGAAACGATAACCAAGTCGCGGTCTCGTTGCGCAGAGCGCGCGCTTGCCGGCGTCACGCCGCGGCCTCGCGATCGATCGCGGCTGCTCTGCAAATGCCGGATCACCCGCTTCCGCGGGCGGTGGCGGCGGAGATCGATGCGTTGGCGAGGCCAACTAGCACAAAAACGCCCGGCCCCTGCGCGCCGCAGGTGGTCAGGTCGACAATGCCGGAATATCTGGAGAATTAGAAGCGCCGCGCAACTTCGGCAGCGGCTCAAGGGAACGAGGGCGTCGGCGAACACGTCAGGACCAAATCTCACTCCGGCTAAGACCGCCGGTGAAATTGCGGACCATTGGATCCGCACCGAACGAAGAAAACTGGTTTCTTCTGCCGGATCGTTTTTCGAAAGAGCGAACTCTCCTGAATGACGATCCAGCCGTTTGACCTGATGTCTCGCCGACACCCTCTTTCGTCGACAGAGCCGCCTGACTTGAAATCCGCTTCGAAGAAGCAAATCGGTTCCGAAGGCTCTAGTGACGTGCCGGCATCAAGCCGCCGGCAATTTTCTCAAAGCGAGATTACTTCTTCTTCTTGGCGACCTTGCGGGTCTTCTTCGCAGTCTTCTTCACTGCGCTCTTCGCCTTCTTTGCCTTCTTAGCTTTCTTGGCCATGTTGCCCTCCTAATGTAGTGAGATGGCTTAATCGCTGCGTGCACTCGGGAATCGAAATGCACTACATCCCGAATACACCAACACACTCAAAAAAACAGCGTCCTGCTTAAGGAAGTGTTGACGCAGCGATCCGGGCGCGCACCACGCGTGTCGATCGTCAACACCGCAATGCATTCGCGCAACGATACGAATAGTGCGCGAAAATGCAGCTCCGACGATTGTCAATATCGCAAGATATGCCCGTACTGCAGGCGTTTTCGCAATTCACGCGTTGCGTCGTCGACGCGCGATCGATGTCATTGCGAGTCGACGAACACCGCTGAAAGCGGATTGCGCGGACTCTGAGTCGCGAATTTTGGCAATAAAAAAATTTTCACGCTCACCGGCTTCGCGCCTGATCGGCGCTCGCCAAAACCGGATTTTCGAGCGAATCGGCGGCGCTGATTCGCGAGGCGGTTTTCTGCTTCGCGGGCGACGCATCGGCATTCATGGTGAATGAAGTGTGCACGCGCGCAGCATCGGCGCGACGGCGGCGATGCGGTCGCCGTCACTTCGCGCGGCGTTCAGATGCCGAGTTTGGATTTCAGCAGATCGTTGACGGCCTGCGGGTTGGCCTTGCCGCCGGACGACTTCATCACCTGGCCGACGAACCAGCCGACCAGCTGCGGCTTGGCTTTCGCCTGCGCCACCTTGTCGGGATTGGCGGCGATGATGTCGTCGACCACCTTCTCGATCGCGCCGAGATCGGTGACCTGCTTCATGCCGCGGGTCTCGACCAGCGCGCGGGGATCGCCGCCTTCGGTCCAGACGATCTCGAACAGGTCCTTGGCGATCTTGCCGGAGATGGTGCCCTCGCCGATCAGGTCGACGATCGCCGCAAGCTGCGCGGCCGATACCGGCGAGCCCGTAATATCGCGGCCTTCCTTGTTGAGACGCCCGAACAGCTCGTTGATCACCCAGTTGGCGGCGAGCTTGCCGTCGCGCGACTTGTCGGCGAGGCCGGCGAGCACCGTTTCGTAGAAATCCGCGCTTTCGCGTTCGGCCACCAGCACGCCGGCGTCATAGGGCGACAGCCCGAACGCGGCGATGAAGCGCGCCTTCTTCTGGTCCGGCAGTTCCGGCAGGTTGGCCTTGAGTTCGGCGACAAAGGCTTCGCTGAACTCGAGCGGCAACAGATCGGGATCCGGGAAATAGCGGTAGTCGTGCGCCTCTTCCTTGGAACGCATCGAGCGGGTCTCGCCCTTGCCGGGATCGAACAGCCGGGTTTCCTGATCGATGGTGCCGCCGTCCTCGATGATGCCGATCTGGCGCCGCGCCTCGTATTCGATCGCCTGACCGATGAAGGTGATCGAGTTCATGTTCTTGATTTCGCAGCGGGTGCCGAGCGGGCCGCCCGGCTTGCGCACGGAAACGTTGACGTCGGCGCGCAAGCTTCCCTTCTCCATGTCGCCGTCGCAGGTGCCGAGATAGCGCAGGATCGAGCGCAGCTTGGTCACATAGGCCTTGGCCTGCTCGGCGTCGCGGATATCCGGCTTGGAAACGATTTCCATCAGCGCCACGCCGGACCGGTTGAGGTCGACATAGGACATGCTCGGGCTGCGGTCGTGCAGCGACTTGCCGGCATCCTGTTCCAGATGCAGCCGCTCGATGCCCACGGTGGCGGTCCTGCCGCCCTCCAGTTCCACGACCACCTCGCCCTCGCCGACGATCGGCGATTTGTACTGGCTGATCTGGTAGCCCTGCGGCAGGTCCGGATAGAAATAGTTCTTGCGGTCGAACACCGAGCGCCGGTTGATCTGCGCGTTGAGGCCGAGTCCGGTGCGCACCGCCTGGCGCACGCATTCCTCGTTGATGACGGGCAGCATGCCCGGCATCGCCGCGTCGACCAGCGAGACATGGCTGTTCGGCTCGCCGCCGAACTCGGTCGAGGCGCCGGAGAACAGTTTCGAGTTCGAGGTGACCTGGGCGTGGACTTCGAGCCCGATCACCGTTTCCCAGTCGCCGGTGGCGCCCTTGATCAGTTTTGCGGTCGTCGCACTCATGCCCTTGCACCTCCGAGCAGCGCGGAAGCCATCCGCTCCCATTCGGCATCGAGAGAATCCTTTGCAACCGGCTGGCCGGCCTGGCGGTACCAGTAGCCGGCATTGCCGAGGTCGCCTTCGACCCGGTGCAGATAGGCGTGGACCCAGGCTCCGTCGGCGCTCGGCTCGTGCTGCGCGATCCTGTGCGCCTGATCCCAGTTGCCCTTCGCAGCCCACCACAGCGCGGCGAGCGGCGCATCGAAACCCGACGCCGGCGCTGCGCCCGACAGGCTGGCTTTGAATTCGGCCATGGTCACCACCACCTCGCCGGCGTGAATCGTCCCGCCGCCTGCTCGATCACCTCGCCGAGCGAGAACAGGGTTTCTTCGTCGAACGGACGGCCGATCAGCTGCAGGCCGAGCGGCAGGCCCTGCGCGTCCTTGCCGGCGGGAACCGCGATCCCCGGCAGTCCCGCCATGTTCACCGTCACCGTGAAGATGTCGTTGAGATACATCTCGACGGGGTCGGCGCCCTTTTCGCCGACACCGAATGCCGCCGACGGCGTCGCCGGGGTCAGGATCGCGTTGACGCCCCTGGCGAAGCAATCCTCGAAATCCTTCTTGATCAGGGTGCGGACTTTTTGCGCGCGCAGATAATAGGCGTCGTAATAGCCGGCCGAGAGCACGTAGGTGCCGATCATGACGCGGCGGCGGACTTCGTCGCCAAAGCCCTCGGCACGGGTGTTCTCATAGAGCTCGCCGATCGAGCGGCCGGGCACGCGCAGGCCGTAACGCACGCCGTCGTAGCGCGCGAGATTCGACGAGGCCTCCGCCGGAGCGACGATATAATACGCCGGCAGCGCGTATTTGGTGTGCGGCAGCGACACCTCGACCAGCTCGGCGCCGGCCGCCTTCAGCCAGGCAGCGCCCTCAGTCCACAGCTTTTCGATTTCCGCGGGCATGCCGTCGAGGCGATACTCTTTGGGAATACCGATCTTCATGCCCTTGACGGATCTTCCGAGCGCCGACTCGTAATCCGGCACCGCGCGATCGACTGACGTGGTGTCCTTGGGATCGTGACCGGCCATCGAGCGCATCAGGATCGCAGTGTCGCGCACGGTGCGCGCGATCGGACCGGCCTGGTCGAGCGAGGACGCGAACGCCACGATGCCCCAGCGCGAACAGCGCCCGTAGGTCGGCTTCATGCCGACGGTGCCGGTGAACGCCGCGGGCTGGCGGATCGAGCCGCCGGTATCGGTCGCGGTCGCGCCCATGCACAACAGTGCCGCCACCGCCGACGCCGAGCCGCCGGAGGAGCCGCCCGGAACCAGCGTGGTGTTGGCGCCATCGCGCCGCCACGGATTGACGACGGGACCGAAGCACGAGGTTTCGTTCGACGAGCCCATGGCGAACTCGTCATTGTTGAGCTTGCCGAGCATGACCGCGCCGTCGCGCCACAGCTGCGAAGTCACGGTGGATTCGTAAGTCGGAACGAAATTGCCGAGGATCTTCGAGCACGCGGTGGTGCGGACGTCCCTGGTCGCAAACAGGTCCTTGATCCCGAGCGGAATGCCGGCAAGCGGGCCGCCCTCGCCTTTGGCGATTTTGGCGTCGACCTCGCGCGCCATGGCGCGGGCGCGGTCCGGGGTTTCCATCACGAAGGCATTGAGCGCGCGCGCGGCTTCGATCGCGTCGAGATGGGCGTCGGTCAGTTCGAGCGATGTAAAGGATTTGTTCGCGAGACCCTCACGGGCCTCGGCGAGCGTCAGCGATGTCAGGTCAGTCATTTATCAACCGGGCTGCAGAAGAACGGAGACAGCGTCTTGTCGTTGGCCGGGTCGTCCAGCTTGCTGCGGGTCTTATCCGACGCTTCGAGCGCGTCGAGCACGGCGTCCATCGCCTTGTCGGGATCGGCAGCCTTGCCCTGCCGCTCCATCGCGTCGAGGTAATTCATGTAGGCCTGATAGGCCTTTTCATCGTCGCAGAGGAGACACATCGGATTTCCAGTCTCGCTAAGACTCTTTTTGTTTGACGCGTTTTCTTCACGCGAACCGGTATCCACTTCGCTCGAAAACGCTATCTTACTCTTTTGTTTGACGCGTCTTCTTCACGCGAACCGGTACCCACTTCGCTCGAAAAGGCTATCTTACTCGACAACTTTCGGCACCAGAAAAAAATGGTCTTCGGTGGCCGGCGCGTTCCTGACGATATCGTCCGAGATCCCGCCGTCATTGACCACGTCGGCGCGCTTCTTCATTTCCATTGGGGTCACCGAAGTCATCGGCTCGACGCCCTCGACATTGACCTCCGACAGCTGCTCGACGAACGCCAGCATCGCGTTCAGTTCGCCCTGCAGATGGGGAACCTCGGCCTCGGTGACCGCGATCCGCGCAAGATGCGCGATACGGCGGACGGTGGCGGCATCGACGGACATTATATAGGGCCTCTTGGCGGCGAATTCAGCCCGCCGTATAGCAGAGGCGCCGTTTGCACCGCAACCGCGGCCTCTCCCCATGGGAGAGGTGAAGGAAAGTCAGCCGGCCATCTGGCTCAGCCGCGCCAAGGCGGCGCCGGCCAGGGCCCGGGTCAGCTCGGAAGCCGGCATCTCGCGGCCGAGCCGCACCGCCTGCCCGGCCCAAAGATTGGTGAAATCGACCTTGCCGAGCTTTTCGGCAGCCGTTTTCAGAGGTCCGAGCGCGGTCGCGGAATGGGGGAACGCCGGGGCGTCTGGCGAAATCGGGCCGACCTCGCGCATTACCCGGTTGGCCACCCCGCGCGCCGGACGCCCAGTCATGACATTGGTAATGACGGTGGAATCGTCCCGTGCCTGCGCCAGCGCCACCCGCGCCGGGGCAATCACCTTGGATTCCGGGCAACGGAGATAGGCGCTGCCGATCTGCACGCCGGCCGCGCCCAGCGCGAACGCCGCCGCGATGCCGCGCCCGTCGGCGATGCCACCCGCCGCGATCACCGGCACCTTCACCGCATCGGCCACCTGCGGCACCAGCGCGAAGGTGCCCGGCTGCTCGGCAATATTGTCGGTCAGGAACATGCCGCGATGGCCGCCCGCCTCCGCGCCTTGCGCGATGATAACGTCGGCGCCGTTCTCCTCGAGCCAGATCGCCTCCCGCACGATGGTCGCCGACGACATCACGATGCAGCCGGCCCCCTTGACGCGCTTCAGCAGTCTTGGCTCCGGCAACCCGAAGTGAAAGCTGACGACCTCGGGCCTCAACTCCTCAATCAAAGCGCACATCGTCTCATCGAACGGCGCACGGCTGGCGGCGGCGACCGGCGCCGCCGGATCGAGCCCGAACTCCCTG
>JBAQER010000417.1:0-4299 GCA_049286845.1 Bradyrhizobium sp. | reverse complement strand
CGTCCCTGCGAACGCAGGGACCCATAGCCACAACCGTCAGCGATGTGCAAGCCGTCTAACAACGTCTTCTTATTACAGGCAGCGCGGCGTATGGGTCCCTGCGTTCGCAGGGACGACGAGTTGATGGGTTTCAGTTAAGGAAGGTTTTTCTTGTCTTTATCCTCAACCCATCCTGCACGGCTGATTTACCGCGGCGCCTCCGCCAGCGCCGCGAGAATCCGCGCCCATGAGCGGATGCCTTTGTGGAAGCTCTTGAGGTCGTACTTCTCGTTCGGCGAGTGGATGTTGTCGTCGTCGAGACCGAAGCCCACCAGCACCGTGTCGAGGCCGAGCGTGCGCTTGAAATCCGCAACGATTGGGATCGACGCACCCGAGCCGATCAAGAGCGCTTCCTTGCCCCACTCGTCGGTCAATGCGCGCTTGGCGGCGGCGAGCGGCTTCATGTTCCAGTCGAGCGCAATCGCCGGCGCATTGGAATGGTCGACGAATTCCGCCCTGCAGTCGCCCGGCAGCCGCGCGGTCACGTAATCGCGGAACGCCTGGCGTATCCTGTCGGGCTGTTGCCCCTCCACCAGCCGGAAGGACACCTTGGCGGAGGCTTCCGCCGCAATCACCGTCTTGGAACCCTCCCCCGTGTAGCCGCCGATGATGCCGTTGATGTCGCAAGTCGGGCGCGACGAGACCTGCTCGATCAGCAGGCGATCCTTTTCGCCGGCAGGAATCGAAAGACCGATCGGCTTGAGGAAGGAATCCGGCGTCAGGTTCAGATTTTTCCATTGCGCCAGAATGTCCGGCGGCAGGTCCTTCACGCCGTCGTAGAAGCCGGGGATGGTGATGCGGCCGTTGTCGTCATGCAGGCCGCCGAGAATGCGCGTGAGCACCCGGATCGGATTTTGCGCCCCGCCACCGAAGATGCCGGAATGCAAATCGCGATTGGCGGCCTTGATCCGCACCTCGTCGTAGACGAGTCCGCGCAGCGACGTGGTGATCGCCGGCGTATTCGGATCCCACATGCCGGTATCGCACACCAGCGCGAAGTCGGCCTTGAGGTCCGCCTTGTTCTTCTCGAGAAACGGAACGAAATTCTTCGATCCTATTTCTTCTTCACCCTCAATGACGATGGTGATGTCGACCGGCAGCGAACCCGTCACCGATTTCCAGGCCCGGCAGGCTTCGACGAAGGTCATCAACTGCCCCTTGTCGTCCTCCGCGCCGCGCGCGACAATGATCTTGCGCCCGTCGGCGTGGTCGGTAACCGCGGGCTCGAACGGCGGACGATGCCAGAGATTGAGCGGATCGACCGGCTGAACGTCGTAGTGGCCGTAGAACAGCACATGCGGCCGTCCCTTGCCGCCATTGGCCTTGTCATTGGCCTTGGCGACGATGGCGGGGTGACCGGCGGTCGGCCTGACCTCGGTCGCAAAACCGAGTGTTGCGATATCCTTCGCGAGGTGATCGGCAGCCGCCTTGCAGTCTCCGGCATAGGCGGGATCGGCCGAGATCGACTTGATCCGCAGCAGGGCAAACAGCCGCTCGAGGCTGTTGTCGAAATCGGCATCGATGCGATCAAGGACCGGTTGAAGTTGCGCCGCGTTGGACATTTCGATCTTTCCCTGGACTACGGCATGATCCCGAAAAGTGGAAACCGGTTTTCGGAAAAGATCATGCCCAACTAAGAAGGTAAGCGACGGGTCTGATTCAGCGAAGCTGGATCAGACCCTAGCGGGGTTGCAGTTGCGTGTCAGGTTGTAGCTCGCCGGCGCCCGCTGACAAGACACCGGCTTCGGCATCCGGAGGCGGATGCAGGATATGCCAGACCAATCCGCCCGTTATCACGGCGGCGGCCGCGAGGTTGTTGCCCCAGGCCTGCAGGTCGTTCGGAAAGACCGGAAACGACAGGCACATCAGGCCTCCCGCAAACGCCAGGGCGGCCCACGTGCCCGCCCGCGCGGTGGCGCGGGAATCATAGGCGGCCCGATGGATCAGGACGGTGATCGGAAAGAACAACCAAATGAAATAATACTGACGGGCCAGCGGCGAGGCCACCGTCATCAGGCAGAACAGGATGCCGAGCTCTTCCGCATTCGAGCGCCGGGTCACGCGCGAGGCCGCCGGCATCACGGCGAGGTAGCCGACCCCGATCAGAAACGATATCGCGAGCACGATCCAGTTGGCGGTCTTGAAGCTGAGATCGACCAGATTCATGGTGCGCGGCGGCTTGTTCGGATCATCCTGGTTGTAGTTCACCGGCCGCGTCAGACGATGCATCACCGCGATGATGGATTGATTGACCCAGGACCAGTTCTGCTCGTCGCGCTGGCCGAACCCTTTCTCGGAGCTCGACCCGACCATTCCCCGGTACCATGTCTTCAGCTCGGAAACGTTGTGCTGGTAGCCGCGGAACGGCGCCGGAAGCACGAACAGGAACACGCCCAGGAACACGACCATGCTCGCGGCGGTCGCCCATTGCCTGCGCCAGATCAGATAGGGAAACACCGCCACCGGGAAGACCTTGATGGCCGTGGCCAGCGCAAACATGCTGCCGGCCATCCAGGGGCGTTCTTGCTGCAGCAGCCAGAACCCGAACAGCATCATGGCCAGCAGAACGAGGTTCGGTTGTCCGAGATCGAACATGTCGAACACGAAGGTAATCGTGACGAAGCCCGGCAGCGCGAACAGCCACGGACCGGGGATCCGGCCGGAGCCTGCCATCGCGTGCGAGAATTGAGCCGTCATCCACCATGCCACCGCGTTGAAGAGCGACAGGCACAGATAGAGCGGTATCTTGCCGAAATAACTGGGGATCGCGAGCAGGATCGCCGACAGCGGCGGATAGATGAAATCGAAAGTGGTGTTGGGATTGCTGGGATAAAGGTCCTTGCCCCCCAGCACCTGCTGCCCGGCCCAGAACCACAGCGGATAGTCCTTGGTCTTGCCGTTGCCCCAGATTTCCGGAACCAGAACATCGGCCGTCAGCGCGATGACGCAGACCAGAAACAGAATATCGAGCGGCGCTCGCAACGACGGATATCTCAGCACACTCGGCTTTCCGGAAAATCAGAGGAGATCACGTCTTGCTTCGAATCTTATCGCCGCAGCAGCCCGCCAAGCGCGCCGCGCACCAGCGCGCGGCCGACCGAACTGCCCATCGCCCCGCCAAGGGATTTTCCGACACTGGCCGCGACGTTACCGGCCACCTGATTGGTGACCGTCCGCGTGACGCTTCGCGCGATGACCTGACCGGTCGACAGTTTTCCCCGCTTGACGTTGGTGCCGAAGATCGTTGCGACGATGGCGCCGATCTGCGCCAGAACTCCTCCACCACCTCCGCCACCGGCCGGGCCGTCGGCGGGCGCCGCAGTTTCGGCCACGCGCTTCTGCAGCATTTCGGAGGCAGATTCGGAATCGACCGTCGTATCGTATTTGCCCTTCACCGGGCTCTTGCTCATGATCGCCTTGCGTTCCTCCGGCGTGATCGGTCCGATCCGCCCCGCCGGCGGCCGGACCATCAGGCGTTCGACCATCGCCGGCGTGCCGTTGCCTTCCAGGAACGACACCAGCGCCTCGCCCTTGCCCAGTTCCGTGATGACCTTGGTGGTGTCGAGTTTCGGATTGGGCCGGAACGTCTGCGCGGCCGCCGCCACCGCCTTCTGGTCGCGCGGGGTAAAGGCCCGCAGCGCGTGCTGCACCCGGTTGCCCAACTGGGCGAGCACCTTGTCCGGCACATCGATCGGGTTTTGCGTGACGAAGTAGACACCGACGCCCTTCGAGCGGATCAGCCGCACCACCTGCTCGATCTTGTCCATCAAGGCCTTCGGCGCATCGTTGAACAAGAGGTGCGCCTCGTCGAAGAAGAACACCAGCTTGGGTTTCGGCGGATCGCCGACCTCCGGCAGTTCTTCGAACAGCTCCGACAGCATCCACAACAGGAAGGTCGCGTACAGCCGTGGGCTCTCCATCAGCTTGTCCGCCACCAGGATGTTGATCATGCCCCGGCCGTCGCTGTCGGTCTTCATGAAATCCTTCAGCGCCAGCGCCGGTTCGCCGAAGAACCTGGCGCCGCCCTGATTTTCCAGCACCAGAAGCTGGCGCTGGATGGTTCCGACGGTCTGCTTGGAAACGTTTCCGTATTGCGTGGTCAGGTCGGCGGCATGTTCCGCGACGAACGACAGGATCGCCCGCAGATCCTTCATGTCCAGCAGCAGCAATCCCTGCTCGTCGGCCACCCTGAAGGCGATGTTCAGCACGCCTTCCTGGACGTCGTTGAGATCCATCATGCGGGAGAGCAGCAGCGGCCCC
>JBAQER010000416.1:0-11233 GCA_049286845.1 Bradyrhizobium sp. | reverse complement strand
GGACGCGGCCTTAGTTTTGTCAGATGCACGGCGGCTCCGTCCGCCGAGCGACGCGTGCCGGGCGCGCGGCGTCAGGCGGAACGCTGGCTGCGTTCGCTGGCGCGGCGATCGTCCGCATCGAGCGTGGCGGCGGCCTCGCGCGCGCTGTCGAAGAAGAAGATGAAGGCGTTGGCGAAGAACACGCTCAGCGCCTCCGCCAAAACCGGCGCCAGCTTGATCTCCTCGTCCTTGTCGCCGGCGCGCATGATCAGTCTGTCGTTCGCAGCGTCGCGCAGCATTTTGGCGACATGGGCGCGCGACACGCCGAACCGCCGCGACAGCTCGGAGATCGAGATCGAGAACGGCCGCGACGGCGGCACGGTGTCATCTTCGGCGCCCGCCGCCAGGAAGGTCGAGGCTATCATCATGCCGGCGCTGCGGTCGCCGAACAGGCCGAGCCCCGGCGTGTACATGATCAGCCGGAAGCCGTCCTTGTAGCGCCCGAACATCGCGGCGAGAAACGCCCGCACGAAGACCGGATCGTCGAGGCGATCCGCCAGAACAGCGCCATCGGGGAACACCGGAACGCCGCTCCTGAAATGCGATCGCCACCGCGGGCGCAGCAGATCCAGCAGCTTGGGTGTCGCCACCAGCGGCCGCCGGCGCCGATCGTCTGAGTCCGGATCCGGTGCAAGATAGCCCGCGAAGCGCATCAGCGACAGCATCGCGGTGGCCCGCCCCGGACTGCAGAGATCGAACTCACTGCAGAGTTGCTTCATGCGGGTCGGCGTCAGGCCGGACGACGGGTCGGCGGGATCGCGCGCGAAGTGGCTGTGGAGCACGACATGGCTGAGCACGACGCGTGCGCGATCGTCCATCAGCCAGTTCAGCAGCGGCCCGCCGCGATAGAAGCCGGTGAGTCCGATCGCCAAAGCGCGGCTGGCCTGCGGGAACGAAGGGTGCGCCCGGAGAGTGGCAATCTTCGCCTCGAGATCCATCGCCGCCGACGCTGCCACCTGTTGCTACTCCACGTCTATTCGCGATCGCGCGCTGCGACATTTCGCGAGATACGACTAAATTTCTGCAGTTGCCGGCGCACCGACAGCGTCTAGTTTCGGCCCGAACAAGGGGACTGGAATTGACGACGCGTACGACACTCTGCCGACGTGAAGGAATGGCATATGCTGCCCGATCGTCAAGCCGGGCGCGACGTTTCGCACCGGCCATTGTGATCGCCGCCGGGACCGTATTGTGTCTGCAACCGGACCCGGCGCGTGCGTTCACCTGCGATGGAACAGCTGGCCCGGCGTCAGGAACCTCGGATGCCGGCGCCTTCCAAAACACCGTCTGCGGCGTGAACGCCATCGCAAGCGGCATCGGTATGAATAGCGTGGCGATCGGTTATGTGGCCCACGCGACCAACAGCTTCGCAACAGCCGTCGGGGGATCGACGTCCGCGACCGGCCAGCAAAGCGCGGCGTTCGGCTTCGGCAGCCTTGCGCAGGGCGACCACAGCATCGCGATCGGCACGGATTCGGCGACCGATGGCGGTGGGAGCCAATTGTACGGGGCGACCGGGGCGAATTCCATCGCGACCGGCTATCATGCCCTCGCTGCCGGAGGCAGCAGCGTGGCCTACGGCACCAGTACTTTTTCCGCAATTGGTGCCAGCGCTTTCGGCTCCTCGGCTCGGGCCACCGGATCCGAGTCGATGGCGCTAGGTCAGGGATCGACTTCATCGGGATTGCGCAGCACGGCAGTGGGTGGCGCCAGCAACGCGACCGGACAGGAGTCGATTGCGATCGGCGGCGGGCTGAACGCGACGCAGGCAGCATTCGCGTCGGGCGCCGGCAGCATCGCCATCGGCAACCGCGCCGCGGCCGGCGGCACCGACGCCAACGGCTTCAGCAACGCCGGCAACACCGCGATCGGCCAGCGCGCCTTGGCGGGCAGCAGCGCGAGCAGCATCACCAACGCCACCGCTTTGGGCATCAGCGCCAGCGCCCAGGCCAACAACGCGCTTGCGCTCGGGGCGAGCGCCAGCGCGACGGCGGCGAATGCCGTCGCGCTCGGCATGGGCTCGCTCGCCAATGTCGCCAACACCGTGTCGGTCGGCGCGCTCGGCAGCGAACGCCGGATCGTCAATGTGGCCGACGGCACCATCGCGTCGGGCTCGACCGACGCCGCCACCGCCGGACAGCTCTACACCGCCAACCAGCGCGTCGCCGCCGCCTTCGGCACCACGCTGGACGGCAGCGGACAGCTCGTTGCCCCGAGCTATACGATCCAGGGAACGGCCTACAATGTCGGCAGCGCCTTCGGCGCGGTGGATAGCTGGATGACCGCCACGAGCGCCAGCCTGACCAGCCTGCAGACCCAGGTCAGCGGGTCGAGCGGACTGGTGCAGCAGGACGCGACGACGCGCGTCATCACGGTGGGCGCCGCCACCGACGGCACTGTCGTCGATGTCTCCGGCACTTCGGGCAACCGCACCGTCACCGGCGTGGCGAACGGCACCGTGACGTCGACCAGCACCGACGCCGTCAACGGCAGCCAGCTCTATGCCACCAACCAGCAGGTCGCCGCCAATACATCCGACATCGCAAATCTCTCCGCTGTAGTGGCGGGGCTCGGCGGCAGCGGAACCGGATCGAACTACATTCGCGCCAACAGCACCGGACCGGCGGCATCCGCGACTGGCGCCAACGCCGCTGCCATCGGCTCGGGATCGAATGCCAGCGGCGCGGACTCGCTGGCATTCGGCACCAATGCGCAGGCCACACAGAGCGGCGCCATCGCGATGGGGCTGAATTCGTCGTCGACCGGCGTCAACGCGATCGCGATCGGCACCGGCGCCAGCGCCACCGGCTCGGTCGCGGTCGGTGCTGCCGCATCGGCAGCAAACGGCGGCGCTGCGTTCGGCGACGGCGCGACGGCGACCGGCTCGCTCTCGACCGCACTCGGTCCCAATGCCTCGGCCACGGCTGCCAATTCGGTCGCGATCGGCTCAGGCTCCACCAACACCGTCGCCAACACGGTGTCGTTCGGCTCCGCCGGAAACGAGCGGCGCCTGACCAATGTCGCCGCCGGCATCAATCCAACCGACGCCGTCAATGTCGGACAGTTGCAATCGGTCGCCGCGGGATTTCAATCGCAACTGGGCGGCCTGCAAAGCCAGATCAACGACACCCGCTGGGAAGCCCGCGGCGGCGTCGCGCTGGCGCTGGCCGCCAGCGGCCTTCGCTACGACGACCGCCCCGGCAAGCTCTCGCTGGCCGGCGCATTCGGAAATTTCAAGGGCGAGTCTGGCCTCGCGCTCGGGTTGGGGTATGCCGCCACCGAAAGGCTGCGCTTCAACGCATCGGTGTCGGGGGTGCCGAGCCAGGGCAGCGTCGGCGGTACCGTCTCGGGATCGATTACGCTGAACTAAAGCGTGATCCAAAGGCTCCGGCGAACGCGGCCTGGTTCTCGAACTCAGTCCACCCGGCGGCTGCCGGGGCGACGGCGACGCGGTGTACGCGGGCCGGCGCTGCAGCCGGGCCGCAAATTCGCGCTCTCGACCAGTTTCGGAAATTTCCAGGGCAGCAATGCGCTCGGGCTCGGCGCCACGGCGCTGCTGCACGAGACCAGTAGCTACGCGCTGACGGTCAACGCCGGCGCCGGCTGGGGCATGAACATCAACAGCCTTGGTACTCGTGCTGCGGTGACGATGCAGTGGTAGCGGCGGCGGTCTGGCGCCGGTTCAGGCACTTCCGGACAGAATTGCCCGAATGTTGCTTACCGGTCACAGCCACCGAAATTGAAATCTCATAGTCTTTGCCGGCCGAGGCATGCCCGCACCGCCTGCTCCGGGGCAGGAGCTTTGAGGTGCCGCGCAACAGGGGATTGGGGCGAGTTCGCGGGCTGAATTTCTGAAATTGCAATTTCGATAATTACTCCCGCCTCGTCCGGCAGTCGGATGGAGGTTAAGATGGGTATGTTTGGTCGCGTCGCGGCACAGGCTCGGGCGCGCGGTCGGCTTTTGCACCGTTCGCGAACGGGCCTTGCGTCGCCATTATCTCACGGGTGGCGGCGAATTAGCGGAATGGGCCGCCTCGCTGTCGCCGCGATCGCGACGCTGGCGCTGCATTCCGAAGCAATCGCGCAAACCGTCCCGGCGCCAAGCGCCACGGCGACATGTGTTGAAAATACCGGTAGCGCGACGATGTTCGCCTGCGGTGGCGGGTCCTCCGCTACCGACGTCGGCGCAACCGGCGTTGGCCGCGATGCCCACGCCACCGGCCTCGCCTCCTCGGCATTTGGCTACAGCAGCACCGCGAGCGCCGACGCCAGCACAGCGCTTGGCGCTGCTGCGCAGGCCGGGTCGTCGGCCTCAACGGCGGTCGGCGCCGACACGCAAGCCGCACAGCAAAACGCCACCGCCGTTGGCGCCCACGCGCGGGCGAACTATATTGCCGCTTCCGCTTTCGGCGAGGACGCGCAGGCCATCGGTCTCTACTCAACCGCGGTCGGCACCTCTGCCGGAGCGGGCTCGAACGCAGCGAACCAGGCCAGCACCGCCGTGGGTGTGCTGGCGGGTACGTTCGTCACCGGACAAGGCAATTCGGCCATTGGCTACAACGCCGGCGCGACCACCACCGGCGACTTCAACACCGCGATCGGCCAGAATTCCGGGACGGGTGTGCAGGGTTCGCGGAACACGGCGCTCGGCCTTGCCTCGGGCCAGGCCGTCAACGGCAATTTCAACGCCGCCATCGGCCCGGCCGCCGGCACCAGCGTGGTCGGCAACGCCAATACGGCGTTCGGCAACAATGCGGGGCAGTACGTCACCGGCAGCGACAACATCGCCATCGGTTCGAACACCGGCTCCGGCGCCAATTTCGCCAACCCGCTGGTCGTATCGAACACCGTCGCGATCGGCAGCCAGACCATCGTCAACAGCAACAACTCGACCGCCGTCGGTTTCAACAACAGCGTCACCGGCGTCGGCAGCGGCGCCTTCGGCACCGGGCAGATCGTCAACGGCAACGGCAGCTACGCGATCGGCGATCCCAATACCATCAATGGCAACAACTCCTTCGTGCTCGGCGACAACAACACCGTGAATGGCCCCAATACCGCCGGCAACGGCGACAACGTCCAGGTGGTCGGATCGAACAACACGATTGCGAGCACGGCGAGCGCCGCCGGCGCCTCGGTGCTCGGCAACGGCAACACCGTCAACGCCACCAACGCCATCGCCGTCGGCAACGGCATCACCGTCACCGGGACAAGCGCCGTCGCCATCGGCCTCGGCAGCAGCGCCACCGCCGCCGATTCGGTGGCGCTCGGCTCGAACTCGGTGGCCAACATCGCCAACACGGTTTCGGTCGGCGCGCTCGGCAGCGAGCGCAGGATCGTCAACATGGCCAACGGCACGATCGCCACCGGCAGCACCGATGCGGTCAATGGCGGACAGTTGTACACCGCCAACCAGCGGGTCGCGGCCGCGTTCGGCGGCGGCGCCGGCCTCGACGTCAACGGACAATTGACGGCACCGAGCTACATGATCCAGAGCGTCGCCTACAACAATGTCGGCAGCGCCTTCAGCGCAGTCGATGCCGCGCTTACCGTTCTGTCGGCCACCAGCAACTACGTCCGCGTCAACAGCGCCGGGCCGGCGGCTAACGCTTCGGGCACTGACGCCATCGCGGTCGGCGGCAATGCGCAGGCGACGCAGACTGGAGCGGTCGCCATCGGCCTCAACTCATCGTCGACCGCCGCAAACGCGGTCGCTATCGGCACCGGTTCGACCAACAATGCCGCCAACACCGTGTCGTTCGGTTCGAGCGGCAACCAGCGCCGGCTGACCAACGTCGCCGCCGGCATCAACCAGACCGACGCGGTCAATCTCGGGCAGTTGCAGTCGACCGTTTCAGGCATCCAAAACCAGATCAGCGACAACCAGCGCGAGGCGCGGCGCGGCATCGTCGCCGCGGTCGCGGTAGCGCCGGTACTGATGCCTTCGGCGGCGGGCAAGACCACGGTTGCGGTCAACACCGGCTATTATCGCGGCGAGACCGGCGTCGGCATCGGCATTTCGCACCGGCTGAAATTCGCGGTGCCGACGGTGGTCTATGGCAGCTATTCCAACGGCGGCGGCGCCGAACATATCGGACGCGCGGGTATGGCGGTCGAATTCTGACTGGGCTAGAAGCTTGAAAATGCTTCAGACCCCTAGCCTCCCGATGATGATCAGATACGTCTGGCTTGCGGCATTGATCTCAGCCGTATGGCCCGAAGCCACGTTTGCGCAGCAACCGCCCGCGCAGGCGCCTCAGCAGCAGTTCCAGCAATCGGCCGAATGGGGACGGCTGCCGAAGATGATCCTGGAGCGCCAGTTCGCCGGCCCCCTGCAGGACACCGTGATCCAGCGGCTGCGCGATCCCGTCGACGGCACCATCTGCTATCTCTATCTGCCGATCTCGGCGCCGCATTCGCCGACCACGGCGACCGGGTTCGTCCAGTACGGCCCCAATACCATCGGCAACATCAATTGTGTGCCGGCGCCGCCCGCGGCCCCTGCCCCGACGGCGCGCAAGCAATAAGCCGGACCGCGATCGATCGATCCCCGAGCGACCTCGTGCCTCAGTGACCGCGTTTCGGCAGATCGATACGCAGGCCGACGAATTCCGGAGGTCCTTCCGTGAGCCGGTGAATACGCCGGTCGCGTTCTTCCTGCGGCGTGGCCGGATCGATGAATTGATCGAGCTGGTGTGCCGCCAGTTCCTCGACGGCAAGCGCCAAGCTTGTCTCACGCCATGACGCCGTTGCCGTCGCTTCCGCCTTCAGGCCCAACTCGACCAGTTGCCGAATGGCCTCGGAACGATTGACGGCATGCGCGCTGGCCCAGGCATCGATACTGGCGGTGAGACCAGCCGGGAGCTTGACCGCGCTGACAGGATGATCTGCGGTTGCATTCTCATCGGTCTTTTTCGATTCCGACATCGACAAGGTTTCCCAAGAAGTCCCAGAAAATTACGATAGGGACATTTCCGAGGGGTTCTTTGACCGGGATCAAATCCGGCCCGGCCTTGTGTCCCGATCCAGAGTGCCAATCTGGAGCGCTTATGACGGCTTCGGCTTGCTATCGCCCCGCGGATGCAGATATCTGCTGCAAACCGGCGAAACAGCGGAACTCCCGATGCCCGACGCCCTTGAACTCCTGAAGATCCGCCGCTCGGTGAAGCCGCGCGAAATGAGCGGTCCCGGCCCCTCGCCTGCCGAACTCGACACCATTCTCACCATCGGCGCGCGGGTGCCCGACCACGGCAAGCTGACGCCGTGGCGCTTCATCGTGTTCGAAGGCGATGCGCGGGCGCGCGCCGGTGAGGTGATCGCGCAGGTATTCGCGCGGAAGAACCCGGCAGCGGCGGCAGCCGAGATCGAGGTCGAGAAGCGCCGGCTCACCGATGCTCCGCTGGTGATCGGCGTCGTCAGCTTCACCAAACCGCATCCCAAGGTCCCGCCCTGGGAGCAGGAATTGTCGGCAGGCGCCAGCGCCATGAACATCGTCACTGCGGCGACCGCGCTCGGCTACGGTGCCTGCTGGCTGACCGGCTGGTTCGCCTACGATCGCGACGTGCTCGACGGCCTCGGATTGAAGGCGGGCGAGAAGCTCGCCGGTCTCATCCATATCGGCACGCCGACAAAGCCGAGCGAAGACCGCCCGCGGCCCGCGCTCGGCGATATCGTGACGCGGTTCTAGAGATATCGTCATGCCCGGACTTGATCCGGGCATCCATCGGTCTTCACGCCGGATCGGGCCCGGCAACGACGATGCGGTCAAGCCGCCTTCGATGCGCGGCGGCCGAACCTGGACAGCAACGCCTCGATCTCTCCAGCGGGCCTCGCCGCGCTGAACAGGAAGCCCTGCACCTCGTTGCAGCCTTCGGCCCGCAGCCAGTCGAGCTGGTCGACGGTTTCCACGCCTTCGGCTGTCGTGGTGATGTTTAGGCTGCGCCCGAGGCCGGAGATCGCCCGCACGATCGCAACGCAATCGGAGCGCTCCGCAAGGTCTTTCACGAACGAGCGATCGATCTTGATCTTGTCGAACGGAAAGCTTCGGAGATAGCTGAGGCTCGAATATCCGGTGCCGAAGTCGTCCATCGAAATGCTGACGCCGAGTTCGCGCAACTGATGCAGGATCGCCAGATTGGCCTCGGTCTCGGCCAGGAAAAGCGATTCGGTGATCTCGAGTTCGAGCCGCAGCGGCGACAGTCCGGAATGCGCCAATGCCGAGACCACCACCTGAACGAGGTTGCGGCTGCGAAACTGCACCGGCGACAGGTTGACGGCGACCTTGACGTCCGCGGGCCATTTCGCGGCCTCGGTGCAGGCCTCCCGCAGCACCCACTCGCCCAGCGAGACGATCAGCCCGATGTCCTCGGCGACCGGGATGAAGTCCGCCGGCGAGATCATGCCCTTTCCGGGATGCCGCCAGCGCAGCAGCGATTCAAAGCCGCTGATCCGGTCGGCGGCGAGGTCCACCAGCGGCTGATAATGCAGTTCAAATTCACCATTCGCGAACGCGCGGCGCAGGTCGTGCTCCATGTCACGGCGTTTCTGCGCTTGCCGGTCCATCTCCCGCTCGAAGAACCGATGCACGCCGCCGCCGTCCGACTTCGCCCGGTACAGCGCCATGTCGGCGTTGCGCATCAACTCCTCGCTCGTGTCACCATCGCCCGGCGACAGCGCAATGCCGATGCTGGCGCCGACCACTACCTCGATGCCGTCGATGTCGTAAGTGGCGCTCAAGGTCTTGATCAGACGGGCCGCATAGTCGCTCGCCTCGTTAGGCGAGACATCGGAGGCCATCACGACCGCGAACTCGTCGCCGCCGAGCCGGGCAACGAGATTGTTGCCGCGAACTTCCGACCTCAGCCGGTCGGCCACTGCCTTCAACAGCCGATCGCCCATCGGATGACCGAACGAATCGTTGACGTTCTTGAACAGGTCGAGATCGACGCACAGCACCGCCACCCGCTTGTTGCCGGGCAGGCTCTGCTCGAGCGCCTGCTTAAGGCGGTCTTGATAGCGCTCCCGGTTCGGCAAATTCGTCAGGCCGTCATGGTGGGCCATATGGGCGATCCGGGCCTCGGCCTTGCGCCGTTCGGTGATGTCGACGACGGCGACGAGAAAGCCGTCGCGGCCGTCGAACGCAACGCGCCGCCCGAACGTCAGCACCTCGATCTCGCCGCCGTCGGCCTTGAGATGGCGCCAGTTGCGGCCGGAATGATAGACGTCGCCGACCTGCTGCAGGGCCTGATTATGGGGCACCCATTCGTCCTCCGGCCATATCTCCCGAAGCTTCATTCGCAGAAACGTCGCGCGGCTGTATCCATAATGCTGCACCGCCGCGTCGTTGACGCTGAGAAAACTGGTCGTTTCGGCATCGAACACCCACATCGGCATCGGGTTGTTGTCGAACAGCAGCCGAAACGAAGCTTCGCGCCGCTTCAGGGCCGTGACGTCCGAAACCGTCAGCGAAAGAATGTCGCCGAACGCCGTCACGCCCAATCTCAGGTTACGGTCGTCGCTGTCGACTTCGAACTGATCGCGGCTGCCGCTGTTGATCACGCCGAGCAATCGCTCGGTCACCTCAGGCAAGCACAGCAGATTGCCTCCGGCGCTGAGCCGGCGCCACTGCAATTCGGTTGACGGCAGTTTGAGGAGCCGCCATGCGCCCTGATTATGATGGACGATCTGAAAGTCGAACGGCTGGCCGGCGGCATCGCGTATCGTCGCGAGCGACAGCACACCCTCGTCGGTGGTGGAAAAAATCGCGTCCAGCAGATTATACTGCGGGGCCCGCTCGTTGACATAGACGCCGATCAGCGTGCCGCCCCATCGTGAAAATGTCGGCAGCGCCAGAATATCGTAGGTCTGGACCAGACCATCGCGCACGCGATGCGCGACGGTGGGATACGGGCGGCTGTTCCGCAGTGCGCTGGCGGCGGCCTCGCCGAGCGCGGTGGCGCAATCAGGCGACAGCGCGCTCAAGGGAATGTCCCAGCGATCGTCTTCCAGCCATTTCTGAATGAAGCGGCCGGTCCGCGATACTTCGAGCGTTTCATTGTTGTCCTTGAGCAGGACGATGTGATCCGCCAGCCGGCCGAGGCTGCCCAGCATCACATCTTCGTAGCGCGGCAGCCTTTCGCCGGGCCTCAGCCCCGCGTGCCACTTGCGCTGCAGGACGGGGACGTCATCGAACATTTCGACGTTGAATTTTCCGGGTACTTTTTTGGCGGCAATCATGACATTCCCTGCAACGCAAACAGCCGTTTTGGCCCGGCCGCATCCAATGCAGCCGGGCTTAACGCCTTGTGAAAAATGCAAGGGCGGTGCGCCGATCCGGCGATTATGACAGTTCTAAGTCATCCGATGGTTAGTGCGCATTAGCGACTGTGACAGTCGCCTGACGAGATCCGCGCCGTATTGCGCCGGCGCCGCGAACTATCGCGCGACCACTTCGACTTCGCCGTCGACGCCGTTGACGACGTTGAAGGGCCGCTCGAACACCTTGCCTTCATTCTTGGCGATGGCGCGATATTCGCCTTCGGACAGCACGACGCGCGGAAAGGCGCCGATCGATTCCTTGATGACGTCGCCGCCCGGCGTGATCACCGACCAGGCGGTGTTCGCCAGGGCCTCGCCGCCCTTGTCGCTGACGAGCTTCAAGGTGATCACCGCGGCGCGATGGGTGATGACCACGTCGGTGAGCTTGCCGGCCTGCACGCGGATATCCGAGCGCACCACGGAATTGGCGTCGCCGTAGTTCGAGATGATGTTGTAGGTGCCCTCCGGCAGCAGCGCGACATCGCCGGCAGCGACGTTCGGCACCAGCGAGGCGCGGTCGCCGCCCTCGAACTGACTGCCCTTGAAGATCGCGAACGAAATCTGGTTCGGCGGAATCCGGCTGGTGCCGACGCGGCCCTCGATGCGCAGGCCGCCCGCCGGCAGCACGAAGGATTGGCGGTCGGTCTCGGCCTTCAGCGTCACCGGTTTGACCGCGCTGACCAGGCCCATCGTGACATGGACGACATAGCCGCCCGGCGGCAGCACGATGTTGGGCGTAGCGCCACGCTCCTCGCGGATCAGTTTGAAAATGCCGGTCTCGTCCGGCTTGTCGGCGAACACCCGCCACACCAGCCCGTTGTTGATCACCGGCAGGTCCTTGCCATAGCGCGCGGTCAGCGACAGCACGGCCTGGCCG
>JBAQER010000415.1:0-1867 GCA_049286845.1 Bradyrhizobium sp. | reverse complement strand
GTATAGGAACGAGGATTTCCGGCTTGAGCTAGACAAGCGAAGTATTGAAGCAAATCTGCTCGTCAACAATCCTGACGCACTTTGGAACAGAGCAATTGCGGCAAGGGTCGCTTTTTCGCACTTTCTGCACTGGCGCAGTGAGCCCGCACCGGCGACACCAAAACCCGATGACGAACGGTCTATCTTCCGAAAGGCAAATAGCTTGGAACGGAAGACGTTGGCCAGAGTGCTAAGCGAGCATCCTGATGACTTCCCAATGGCACGCGTCAATCAGATCGATATGGGCCAATTCGGCGACCGCAATATCGTAGCCCGACGCAGCAAAATGTTTCAACGCTGCATAGAGGCGTCGCCGCCCCGGCGGAATCCTGGTTCGATGCAACCTGAGAATTGATTGGGAGTAGGTGCGACCATGAAAAAACGTCTCGTGATACTCGCGGATGGCACTGGGAATGCCTTCTCTACTCAGGAGTCCAATGTTTGGCGGCTTTATTGCGCGCTCGACAAGTCGCAGCCCGACCAAATTGTCGCCTACATTCAGGGGGTAGGGACATCGGGATTCAAACCCTTCGCAATACTCGATGGTGCGACCGGCCTCGGCGTTCCTTCTAATGTTCGCAAGCTTTTCGAGTTCATCTGCTGGAACTGGGAAAAGGGTGATGAGATCTACATGTTCGGCTTCAGTCGAGGCGCATTCACGATTCGGACGTTGATCGGGCTTCTCGCCTCCGAAGGTGTTCTGCCGAGGCAGCTGGACGGCGAGCCGATCGGAAAAGCTGAGATGCAGCGAAACGCGAAGGCAGCCTGGCGGGCCTACCGGCGAAAGACCGTACCATGGTCGAGAAGCCTGCCAACGATCTGGGTTACCCGTCTTGTGCGCGACATACTCTTGCTTACGCTTAGAGTAGTTCACAGACAGCGAGGCTACGGGGATGTAGCACGCGTCGCCGAGACCACTAAGGCCGATGTCCGGATCACTTTTGCGGGTCTATTTGACACCGTCGAGGCCTATGGCGTCCCGATTGAGGAGCTAAGAATTGCCGTCGATTGGGCCGTTTGGCCGATTTCGTTTCGCAACAATGTGCTCAGCGCGCGCGTCGACCGTGCGAGACATGCGCTTTCTCTCGATTACCAGCGGGTGACATTTCACCCGCTGCGCTTCGATATGACAAATGAGACAGACTCCGAGCGCATCAAGCAAATCTGGTTCACTGGCGCTCATTCGGACGTTGGTGGCGGATATGTTGATGGCGAACTCGCGCTCATACCTCTGGTCTGGATTGCAGACGATGTCGTAGAGAAAAAGGACGCAACCGGACAAGTTACTAAATCCGGTCTTCGCTTCGAAGATGGCGTTATTCAATCGTTCAGAGAGCAAGCCTCTTGCTATGCCGCAAAGCACGACTCCCGCGAAGGTACGTCTACTTTCTATCGGTATGGACCACGGCCTATCGGCGAAGAAAAAATAGATGGCGGAGCCCCCATAATTCATCATTCTGTCGCTGAGAGGATTGCGTTCGGAGCGGATCGCTACGCACCACTAACACTGCCAAGCACCACCTTAGTTTTAATGCCGGATGGATCGACGGTTCCAATAAGCGGGTTTTCCGAGAACAGCGCCTTCGAGCAACATACCGATATCGCATCGCAGGCTGTACGCAAATTAAGCACGCCAATTCGGAGGCTAGTCTCATTGACGCGAGATACCATCTGGTGGCGCCGCGTCAACTACTTCCTCCTTCTGGTAGCTGCGGTAGTCGTTCTTTCGCTGCCCCTTTCAGCACCTCTCATCACCGATGCTTTCCGACAGATCATAGCGTCCATTGCGGCCATTTTTGGCGGTAGCAATGCTTGGGAAGAACTTTGG
>JBAQER010000414.1:0-5671 GCA_049286845.1 Bradyrhizobium sp. | reverse complement strand
CGACTGGATGCAGCAGGGCGGTCGCGATGGCCGCCACAGCGAGCATCTCGGGCATTTGCTCAGCGAGCTGCAATCGATGCAGCGGACCTTTCCGGGAGTGGCATGGTGAGCACTGTATTCAGCGATGCCGGGTTGCGGCAACACGCGTGGGATACCGCGGCGACCGTGGTCGATCCTGAAATTCCCGTGCTGACCATCGCCGATCTCGGCGTGCTCCGCGACGTCGCGATCAACGACGGCCAGGTCGAAGTCGCGATCACGCCGACCTATTCCGGCTGTCCCGCGATGAACATGATCACGCTCGAAATCGAGATGGCGCTGGAGCGCGAGGGCTTCCGCAATTCCAAGGTGCGCACCGTTCTGTCGCCGGCCTGGACCACCGACTGGATGAGCGAGGACGGCCGCCGCAAGCTCAGGGAATACGGCATCGCGCCGCCGCAAGCCGCGGGCTCCCGCCGCGCGCTGTTCGGGGTGCAGCAGGTAGCGTGCCCGCAATGCGGCTCCGGCGATACCGAAGTGCTGTCCGAATTCGGCTCGACCTCCTGCAAGGCGCTGTGGCGCTGCAAGAGCTGCCGCGAACCGTTCGACTATTTCAAATGTCACTGATCGTTGAGGCGTCATTGTCCCACGCACCCCGTTTTCACCGCCTCGCCGTCAACGATCTGCGCCGCGAATCGTCCGACGCGGTGTCGCTGACCTTTGCGATTCCGAAGGAACTCGCCGGCGACTACAGCTTTTCGCCGGGCCAGTATCTGACCTTGCGCACGATGATGGATGGCGAGGAAGTGCGGCGCTCCTATTCGATCTGCTCGGGGCCCGACGACGGCGAATTGCGCATTGCGGTGAAGAAGGTCGACGGCGGCGCGTTCTCGAGCTGGGCCGCCGACGAATTGAAGACCGGCGATGAACTCGACGTCATGACCCCGACCGGCCGCTTCGGCGTTGCGCCGGCGCCCGGCGAGGCACGGGTCTATGTCGGCTTCGCCGCCGGCTCCGGCATCACGCCGATCCTTTCCATCGTCAAGGGCGTACTGGCGCGCGAGCCGGACAGCCGCTTCTTTCTGTTCTACGGCAACCGCTCCACCGGCGGCATGCTGTTTCGTGAGGCGCTGGAAGAACTGAAGGACCGCAATCTGCAGCGGCTTTCGGTGTTCCATGTGATCTCGGGCGAAGAGCAGGACATCCCGATCCTGCATGGCCGGCTCGATGGTGAGAAGGTGAGGGCGCTGCTGCGCTCGCTGGTTCCGGCGGCGTCGGTCGATCACGTCTTCATCTGCGGTCCCACCGGCATGAGCGAGGATGTCGAGGCGACCTGCCGCGACATCGGCATTTCAGCCGACCGCATCCATGTTGAGCGTTTCGTGTCCGGGCTCGGCGGCAAGCCGCGCCCGAAGGCGGCGGTGCCGGCAAGCGCGCCGCCGAAGGCGCATGCGGCATTGATTATCGACGGCAAGCGCCGCGAGGTACCGGTCGCCGAAGGCGAGGCCATTCTCGACGCCGCCTTGCGCGGCGGCGTGGATCTGCCGTTCGCCTGCAAGGGTGGCATGTGCTCGACCTGCCGCGCCAAGCTGGTCGAGGGCAAGGCCGAGATGGAAGTGAATTATTCGCTGGAGCCGTGGGAGCTCGAGGCGGGCTTCATCCTTACCTGCCAGGCGCGTCCGACCACGGACAAAGTCGTGGTGGATTACGATCACGTTTAGAGGGGCTTGGGTTCGTCATTCCGGGGCGCGCGCAAGCGCGGACCCGGAATCCAGAAGTCATTGGGGCGAGATTCCGGGTTCAGCCCTGCGGGCTGCCCCGGAATGACAGCGAGAAAATTCAGTCCTTCGGCCGCTTGTCGAACACCCGTCTGGCCTTGCCGAGCGAGCGCTCCAGCGTTTCCGGCGGCACGGCGCGGATCCGCGCGGTGATGCCGATGGTGTTCTTGATATAGGCGGTGACGCGTTCGGTGTGCTCGACCAATCCGCTCTCATCCCAATGTTCGGGGCGGGCTTCCGCCACCACCGTCATCTCGTCCATGCGTCCTTCGCGGGTCAGTTCGATGATGAAGTGGCCGCCGCACCAGTCGGTGCCGAGCAGCACTTCCTCGATCTGGGTCGGGAACACGTTGACGCCGCGCAGGATGATCATGTCGTCGGAACGCCCGGTGACCTTCTCCATCCGCCGCATGCCCGGACGCGCCGTGCCCGGCAGGAGCCGCGTCAGGTCGCGGGTGCGGTAACGGATGATCGGGAACGCTTGCTTGGTCAGCGAGGTGAAGACCAGTTCGCCCCTTTCGCCGTCGGGCAATACGGCGCCGGTCTCGGGGTCGATCACTTCGGGATAGAAATGATCCTCCCAGATGTGCAGGCCGTCCTTGGTCTCGATGCATTCCTGCGCCACGCCGGGGCCGATCACCTCGGACAGTCCGTAGATGTCCGTGGCATCCATGTCGAACGACTGCTCGATCTCGGTGCGCATCGCATTGGTCCAGGGCTCGGCGCCGAAAATCCCGATCTTCAAGGATGACTTGCGCGGGTCGAGGCCCTGGCGCTTGAACTCGTCGAGGATCGCCAGCATGTAGCTCGGCGTCACGGTGATGATGTCGGGCCTGAAATCGTTGATCAGCTGTACCTGCCGCTCGGTCATGCCGCCGGACACCGGCACCACCGTGCAGCCGAGCTTTTCCGCGCCGTAGTGCACGCCGAGGCCGCCGGTGAACAAGCCATAGCCATAGGCATTGTGGATGATCATGCCGCTGCGGCCGCCCGCGGCTCGGATCGAGCGCGCCATCACATCCGCCCACATGTCGATGTCGGCTTGGGTATAGCCGACCACGATCGGCTTGCCCGTGGTGCCGGAGGAGGCGTGGACCCGGACCAGTTTTTCGCGCGGTACCGCAAACATGTTGAACGGGTAATTGTCGCGCAGGTCGGTCTTCACCGTGAACGGGAAATTCTTCAAGTCCGACAATTGCCGGAAATCGGCCGGCTTCACCCCGGCCTTGTCGAAGGCCTTTTTGTAATGCGCGACATTGTCGTAGGCATACGCCAGCGTCCAGGCCATGCGTTTGGTCTGCAGCGCCATTATCTCGTCGCGCGATGCCCGCTCGGCCTGGTCCAGCTCGGCGCTGTAACCGCTGCTGTTGGATTGAGTGTTGGTCGAAGCCATCGCGAGTTTCCTGGCAGGTTTCCTGAAATCAGCGCTCTAACGTGCCTTGGCGTCCGTTCCGGCGGACGGCACCCAGGTGCCGCCGATGGTGCGGGAGTGGCCGCGCAACTCGGCAATCGCTGTTTCGTCGACGGTGACGCGCACGTCGTAGATCCCGGAACGGCCGGTTCGCGAGATCTCCCGCGCCGTCGCCACCAGCCGGTCGCCGAGCTTGCCCGGCCGGATGAAGGTGATGTTGCACTGCGCCGCGACGGCGCGCTCATTGTGGGAGTTGCAGGCAAAGGCAAAGGTCGAATCCGCCAGCAGGAAAATGAATCCGCCGTGGGCGATGCCGTGGCCGTTGACCATATGCGGCTTGACCGTCATCGTCATGAGGGCTTCGCCGGCCCTGATCTGCAGGATCTCCATGCCGAGACCCTGGCTGGCGTCGTCTTCCTTCCACATCGCGTCCGCGCAGGCGCGTGCGAGATCGTCCGCCGACAGCGTGGCCTTGACGTTCACTGCGGGTTCCCCGCAAGCAGGATCGGATGCAAGAGCGTTCTCCCCAAGGCCGTTTCAGGCCGCTGCGGGCTTGTTGCAACAAGCCTCTTGAACTCAGCGGTCAGTCGGTTAGTCATGATGCGAAGCCACGATGGTGTCAACGATCCCTGCGGGCGTCAAATCGCTGGAAACCGCCACAAATCGGGAAGACCCATGATACCCGCCCCCCCACAACCAAATGGCCCGCCGGTTGCCGTCGAGGCGCGCTGCGTGCGGCTGCTGGCGAAGGCTGACGATCCGGCTTCACTGGCGCCGGTGGTCGAACGGCGCACGCTGTCGCGGGCCTTGAACGAGCTGATGATCGAGGTCAAGGCGGCGGCGGTCAATCCGTCCGACGTGAAGGCCGCCACCGGCCTGATGGCTTACGCGATGTTTCCGCGCACGCCCGGCCGCGACTATGCGGGGATCGTGATCGACGGGCCGGCCGACTGGATCGGGCGCGAAGTGTTCGGCTCCTCGGGCGATCTCGGGATCCGGCGCGACGGCACCCATGCCACGCATCTCCAGGTGGAAACCGAAGCCGTGGTCGACAAGCCCCGGAATATCTCGTGGGAGGAGGCCGCCGGGATCGGCGTGCCCTTCGTCACCGCGATCGAAGGCTTTCGCCGCGCCGGCATGCCGAAGCAGGGCGACACCGTGCTGGTGATGGGCGTCAACGGCAAGGTCGGCCAGGCCGCGGTGCAGATCGCGAGCTGGCACGGCGCCCGCGTGATCGGCGTGGTGCGCAAGAGCGAACCGTACGAAGGCCACACCAACGGCAAGGTCGAAGTGATCGATGCTTCGGTGAGCGACGTTGCCGCGCACGTCCGCGAGCTGACGGACGGCAAGGGCGCCGACATCGTCTTCAACACCGTCGGCGATCCCTATTTTCAGGCGGCGCACAAATCGCTGGCCTTGCGCGGACGCCAGATCCTGATCGCCGCGGTCGACCGCATCGTGCAGTTCAACATCCTCGAATTCTATCGCGGCCAGCACACTTATGTCGGCATCGATACGCTGGCGCTGTCATCGATCGCGACCGGGACGGTGCTGCGGGAGCTCGGTCCCGGTTTCGCCAGCGGGCATCTGAAGCCGTTCCCGATTCTGCCGGGTGCGATCTATCCGCTGGAGCAGGCAAAGGCCGCCTATGTCGCGGTCGCCGGCTCCTCGCGTGACCGGGTGATCCTGCGGCCGGCATAAGCCATCCGATCCCTTCATTTCGCGCTTCCGCGGCGGGAACGAAACCATTCGCATTTCGATCGAGAGCGAAGGTTTTATTCTCTCTGCGTGGCGGCGCGCGACAGCTTCATTCTTTGCTGTCGTGGACCGTGGACTGTCCCATGCGGGAAACGTTATAGCAGCGCTGATTTTGCAGCTTATTTGAGCCGTGACGGCCATCTTTGGCCGCGAAAGCCAAGGGAAAAACCAGTGCAGGGCGTGGACAATATTGTCGTGGTGAGCGGACTTCTGATCGGCCTCGCCTATGGCGCGGTCGGTCTGTTGAGCGGCTTCTGTCTGCTCAGTAGTCTGCGCGGCTGGTGGGCCGACGGCGACAGCCGCCTGGTCCGGACCTACGCGCTGGCGTTGGGCGTCGCGATCGCGGCAACGCAGCTGCTCGCCGCCGGAGGCCTCGTCGATCTCGGCAAGACGATCTATCTGCAGCCGTCGTTCTCGGCGCCGCTGATGTTCGCCGGCGGATTGCTGTTCGGTTACGGAATGGTGTTGTCGAACGGTTGCGGCTCGCGCGCGCTGGTGCTGCTCGGGCGCGGCAACCTGCGTTCGTTCGTCGTGGTGATCGTGCTCGGCATTGCCGCACAGATGACGCTGAAAGGCTTGATCGCACCTGGTCGCGTCGCGGCGCTGCAGATGTCGCAGTCGGCGCCGAAGATCATCTCGTTGCCGGCGCTGCTGTCGGCGTTCGGCCTCAGTGAGACGTTCGCCCGCATGCTGGCGGCGTCCGCCATCTCGGGCGCCCTCATCATCTTTGCGTTCGCGCATGCGC
>JBAQER010000413.1:0-2006 GCA_049286845.1 Bradyrhizobium sp. | reverse complement strand
CGCCTTCTCCGTCGATTGCCAGAGCGGGTTGAGCTGGCGCATCTACGAGGGCGATGCCTTCGAGATCCTGGGCAACGTGATGGACAACGCCGCCAAGTGGGCCAGGCTTCGTGTGGCAGCGAGGGTCTGGCGCGAAGCCGACCGATTGCGGATCCGCGTCGAGGACGACGGCCCGGGCTTCAGCGACACGCAGTCCATCCTGCAACTTCACGCGCGCGGCGACGAGAAGGTGCCTGGCCATGGCGTGGGACTGGCGGTGGTCAACGACCTGGTGGCCAGCTACAACGGCGAGTTGACCCTGTCGCGCTCCGACGACCTGGGCGGCGCGCGGCTCGACATCGCCCTGCCTGCGGGTTGACCGGCATCTCCATGAAACGCTGAACCCCACGCGATTCCTCGCGACGGCCGCCTTCGCACTGGGCGCCGACGCTCACGCTGCCGAGCGAGTTCTTCAACACAATAGGCCGGAAGCAGACGCGACGCCCGTTCAGCATTCGTTCATGTACAGACGATCACACTGTCTGCATGTTCCTTCACCCGTGGCAACACGAGCACCAAGCTTTCTTCAGGAGTAATCAATGAAAACCGTCTCCCTCCTCGCCGCCGCTGCGATGTTCGCCTTCTCGATGACCGCCAGCGCCGCTGCCGATGCCGATGCCGCCACGAAGGCGATGAAGGACAACGGCTGCACCAAGTGCCACTCGGTCGACAAGGCCAAGAAAGGCCCGGCCTTCAAGAAGGTCGCCGCCGACATGAAGGGCAAGGCCGGTGCCGAAGCCAAACTGACGACGTTTCTCACCACCGGTCCCATGATCAAGATGGACGACGGGACTCAGGAAGAGCACAAGGCCGTCAAGGATCCGGCCGTGGCCAAGAACCTGGTGCAGTTCATCCTGGCGCAGTAAGCGCTCCTGACCGTGGACGCCGGCGATTCGCGCCGGCGCTGGGCCAAACCCTCCCAAGCTGTCTACCGCTGGGCGGTGAGCTCAGCAATGAGCTTCAATTCGCGCCGCAGCTCTAGCGATGTTTCGAGGGCATGGTCGAGTGTCACCAGTGCCGACAGGACTGGAACGTTTTGCTGCTGGGAGCCCAGAGCGGCGAAGCACGAAAAACCCTGATTACATGCTGGCCGTTGACCCACAGCCCGAACTCCTGTGAGATACGCCTCCAGAAGCTCTCGCCGAATCCTCATCAAGGCAAAGGCGCGCAGGCACCGGAAGTGATGGCAGCAACTTTCGGTGGCGCGATTCGCTGCCGCTATTTGATCATGTCAGGACCAGCACCATGGCAGAAAATCCACTCGCCAGCCTCAAAGCCACGCTTCGCGGAGCCCTGATCACACGGGACGACAAGGAAGCTTTCACCGCCGCACGCTCGCGCGGGTGGAACCGGGACCTGAACTCGCGAGCGAACCCGCTGGGCTTCGCCGTCGTCTCGGGCGTGCGGGACATCGTGACGACAGTCAATTACTGTCGCTCGAACAAGATCCCGATCGCGGTGCGAGGAAAGGGCGCGCATTCGCCCTACGGAATGGCCAACGACGCGGTGGTGATCGACCTGATGAGGATGACTGCTGTCAGGGTCGACCCCGAGAACAAGCTGGCATATATCCAGGCGGGTGCCGATGGAGGCGACATCGATCACGAGACTGCCCTGCACAACCTCATATGCATCACCGGCTCGGTCTCCCACACGGGATTTGCGGGTGTCGCGCTGGGAGGCGGCCTGGGGCACCTGAGCCGTTGGTTGGGGCCGGTCGTTGACAGTATCGTCGGCTACGAGATGGTCACCGCAGCGGGAAAGGTCGTCCGCGTGGACGAGGCCACGGATCCGGAGCTGTTCTGGGGCATGCGTGGCAACGGAGCCAGCTTCGGCATCGTCACCGAGTTCGTCGTCCGGCTCCGCGACATGCCCAACGGCGGGATCATCCGTGGCGCCCCGGTCTTGTGGGCAGTGGACAAGGCGAAGGAGGTGATGACGTCATGGATGGGGCGTATCGCCCGGGC
>JBAQER010000412.1:0-20113 GCA_049286845.1 Bradyrhizobium sp. | reverse complement strand
GATGCGCGGACCCTTGTAGGTTTGCCCGCTGGCCTTGAAGATTTCGTCCCAGCGATCGTCGATCTCGCCGAGCACGCCGGCGATCATGCTGCCCATCTCGTCGGTCGGCGCACCGGTTTTCGTCGGCCCGGACCTGCGATCGCTTTGATAGCTCGGCGACTGGCCGCCGGTGAGAATTTCCGCGCCGCCGATCAGGATGCGCGGATCGATACCGAAGGCGTAGCCGAGAAGGCCGAGCACGATGACAGTGCCGATACCGAGCCCGCCGCCGCCCATCGGCAGGCCGAAGCCGCCGCCACCGCCGCCCTCGTCGCCGCGACGGTCCTCGATGTCGTCGCTGCGGCGGAAATCATCGTAACGCATGGCGGTTTTTCCTCATTCCAGCCTGCTGGCGGCGAACCCGCCGGTCCCAAACGCGGCAGACACGTAGAATTTCCATTCCGTTAATCAATAACCCGCCCGGCAATTATTGCCTAGTGGGACAGGGCCGCACACCGCCGCTCAATCTCGAACGAAGCCATTATCGATTAAGTCGATTTTTACTTTGCCCGGTCAATGTATCGCCAGTCGGTTGTTTAGTCCCGCGTCGCCGACAGCGTCGCCTGAGTCAGAGTAATTGAGTCATGGTTGTGTCGCGTCGCGGGGCGTCTGCAAGGGCGCCCCGCACTAAATTCGAGTCCCCGTCGAGTGCTCGTATCGTCGTAGGCGATTGCGTCGCCGAGATGTCGAAGCTGCAGGCAGGCTCCGTCGATCTGGTGTTCGCAGATCCGCCTTACAACCTGCAGCTCAAGGGCGACCTCAAGCGTCCGGACGAATCCCACGTCGACGCCGTCAACAACGACTGGGACAAGTTCTCTTCCTTCGCCGCCTATGACGATTTCACCCGCGCCTGGCTGCTCGCCTGCCGCCGCGTCATGAAACCGTCGGCGACGCTGTGGGTGATCGGCTCCTACCACAACATTTTCCGCGTCGGCGCGATCATGCAGGACCTCGGCTTCTGGGTTCTCAACGACATCGTCTGGCGCAAGACCAATCCGATGCCGAATTTCCGCGGCCGCCGCTTCACCAATGCCCATGAAACCATGATCTGGGCCGCGCGCGACGAGAAGGCCAAGGGCTATACCTTCAACTACGAGGCCCTGAAGGCCGCCAACGAGGACGTGCAGGCGCGTTCCGACTGGCTGATCCCGCTGTGCACCGGCGAGGAACGCCTCAAAGGTTCGGACGGCAAGAAGGTTCACCCGACGCAGAAGCCGGAAGGCCTGCTGGCGCGGGTGCTGCTGTCGTCCTCGAAGCCCGGCGATCTCGTGATCGACCCGTTCAACGGCACCGGCACCACAGGCGCCGTGGCAAAACGCCTCGGCCGCCGCTACATCGGCTTCGAACGCGACCAGACCTATGCGACCGCGGCCGAAGCGCGCATCGCTGCCGTCGAACCGCTGCCGGAAGCAACGCTGGCGCCGTTCATGACCGCGCGCGACGCCCCGCGCGTGGCGTTTTCCGAACTGATCGAGCGCGGCATGATTTCGCCCGGCACCAAACTGGTCGATTCCAAGAAGCGCCACGGTGCGCTGGTCCGCGCCGACGGCGCCATCATGCTGGGCGACAAGGTCGGCTCGATTCACCGCATCGGCGCGGTGGCGCAAGGCTCCGGCGCCTGCAACGGCTGGACCTTCTGGCACGTCGAGACCAACAAGGGCCTCAAGCTGATCGACGAGCTGCGCGCCGAAATCCGCTCCGGGATGGCGGCGGGCTAGTTCGCCCGGCCGCCCGATTGGCCCTGCTGCGGCTCAAGCCGCCCGCGCAAGCCCGCTACGCCGCGCGAGACCCCGTCTGATCGACCAGGGTTCCCCTGGCCTGATCCAGATAGGTCCTGATCTCCTGCGTCAGCAGGCCGGATTGCGACGAAAGGTTGCCCGATGCGACCGTCGTCGATGTAGCAAGTTGCTCGGTGCTGGCAGCGATCCGCGCCAGCGCCTGAATATTGGCGGCGATCTCGCCGACTACCGCGAACGCGCTGTCGATATTTCGCGCGATGTCCGCCGTCGCATGCGCCTGGGCTTCGGACGTCCCGGCGACCTTGCCGGTAATATCGTTCACTTCCGCGATCACGGTGCCGATTTCAGTGATCGAGACGCCGACGCGGTCGGCGGCGGACTGCACCTGTCCGACCTGCGCCTCGATTTCGGCGGTGAAATTCGCGGTCTGGGTCGCCAGCGCTTTGACCTCATGGGCGACGACGGCGAAACCGCGCCCCGCATCGCCCGCCCGCGCCGCCTCGATCGTCGCATTCAGCGCGAGAAGGTTGGTCTGGCTGGCAATCGCGTTGATCGACTTGACCACCTCGCTGATGCGCGCGGCGACATCCTTCAACACATCGACACTGCCGGCGGCATCGGCCACGCGCTCGCCGGCGCGCCCGGCGATTTCCACGGAACGCAGAATGTCGGCGCCGACGTCGCGTGCATTCGAGGAAAGTCCCGCCGTCGCCGACGCGACCGACTGCATATTGGAAGCCGCCTGTTCGGACGCCGCGGCAATCGAGGTTATGCGTTCGCGTGTGGTCGATGCGCCGGTGCGCAGATCGCCGGCGGTCCCGCCCATTGCCGCGGCTCCGTCATCCAGTGCGGAGACGATCGAACTGACGCTGCCTTCCAGCTCGGCGGTCTGGCGCTCGAATTGCCTGATGCGGGCTTCAATGCTGGTGGTGGCGATGTTGATGGTGTTGGCGCCCTGCAGCAGCGCGCCATGAAGCCCGCCGGGCAGGATACGCCGGAAGTATTTGTTGTGATGCACGGCGTCCATCACCGCGGTCGCCTCGCGGACGAACGCATCGCAGCCGTCGATCATGTCGTTGACCAGCCCGAGCAGCTCGGCCATGCCGTCATTCTCCGGGATCGAGAGAATGCGTGCTTCGAAGTCGCCTGCGGCGATCCGCTCGCAAACCTCTTTCGCCTGCCGCGTCAGGCGTACAGTCCTGACGATCCAGAACATCGCCAGCCCCAAAGCGGCCATCGCGACGGCCTGCACTCCAAGAGCCGCGGCCGGGTAACCCGACAGATGCAGAGCCGATGCGGCGACCGATCCGAGAATCGCGGCCGCGATGCTAAGCAGCGCTTTTGAGAGAGAATATAAGTTCTTCATAGGAGACTTTCTGCGAGGCGACGAAATCGGCCAGCGCCTTGTATCCGGCCGCGACCGCCTCTTTTCCGTTCGCGTGAGCGCGTTCGATCTTCAGCACTTCGGCATAGAGCGGAATGATCGCCGTCTCGAGCACCGCGCGGTCGGGAACGCGGCGGTTGGAGTGGTAGCCGGTCATCGTGCCCTGGGCGTCGAACGACGGCGTCACATGGGCAAAGACCCAATAGTGATCGCCGTTGCTGGCCATGTTCTTGACGAAGGCAAATATCTCGCGGCGGTCCTCGATGGTGTCCCACAGCAGGCGAAAGACGCTGCGCGGCATATCGGGATGTCTCACGATGCTGTGCGGCTGACCGATCAATTGGGACGCGCGATAGCCGGCTACCCTGCAGAACACGCTGTTGGCGTAGGTCAGGCGACCCTTCAAATCCGTTTTCGAGACGATCAGCTCGGATGCCGAGAAGAAGGTCTCGCGACCGCTTGGACAGACGTGATGGGCCATCATTGGCTTCCGATACCGCCATCATCAATGAATGCGCGTACCTGGACCATTAGAAACTGCGCCTGAATTTTCCCTTAAGCTTCGGCGGTTTCGACGACAATATCGCCGCAACCCAATGGCCACGACATGTCGTCACGGCGAAACCTGAACGCAGGGCCAGTTCACGAACTCGTCGGTTGCGCATTCCGGAGAATCTGAGCATGGACGTGACGTCCGCGGCATCGTCGCCGCGTTCCGGTTTTTCGCGACAAAACGCAACCAAGGGAGTCTTCCATGCTCAAGTTCTACTTCAACGGATCGCCGAACCCGACCAAGGTTGCGCTCTTTCTCGAGGAAGCCGGCATCCCCTATCAGCCTGTCCCCGTCGACACCCGCGCCGGCGACCAGTTCAAGCCGGAATACCTCGCCGTCAATCCGAACGGCAAGGTGCCCGCCATCGACGACGACGGCGTCAAGGTGTTCGACAGCAACGCCATCCTGCTCTATCTCGCCGAAAAGACCGGCAAGTTTCTGCCCGCGAATACGCCGGCCAACCGCGCCGAACTGTTGTCCTGGCTGATGTTCGTCGCCACCGGCGTCGGGCCGTTCAGCGGTCAGGCCGTCCACTTCAGGCATTTCGCGCCGGAGAAGGTCGATTATGCCCAGAACCGTTATCAGTTCGAGGCGCAGCGGCATTTCTCCATCCTCAACGACCATCTGGCCAAGCGCCGCTATATGGTCGGCGACACCTACACCATCGTCGACATGGACGTATGGGGATGGGCCCGCATGATCCCCTTCATCATGGGCGACGAAGCCTTCGCGAAATATCCCAACGTCAAGCGGCTGGTCGATGAAATCTCGGCACGGCCGGCGGCGGCGAAGGCGATCGCCCTGAAGGACAACTTCAAGTTCAAGGCGGAAATGGACGACGAGGCGCGCCGCAACATGTTCAAGCATCTTGCGGTGAAGGCTGCCTGATCGGCATTGCCACTGTCATTTCCGGGACACGCGCCTTGCGCGCGTGGACCCGGAATGACGATGACAGTTACGTCAGCCAGAACGGCTTGCCGACCTCGCTGGCAATCTCCGACCGGCAAACGCCGATGTCCTGCAATTCGCGCTCGCTCATGGCCGCAAGCTGACCGCGGACGCGGCGGCGTTCGCGCCACAGCCGGCGCGATGGATAACGCGCGCCCTCGGCGCAAACCTGACCCAACGGCTCAACCCGCCGCCAGCTTGCGCTCTGCCGGAAACGGCCCGAGCACGCGTTCGACCAGCGCGGAATCGCAGTATTCCTTGATCTGCCTGATCTTGCCGTTTTCGACGCGCCAGACCATGCAATACTGGTTGTCGTAGCGCAGACCCGCCTTGGTGACGTTGTCGCCGCGGGCCTCGACCACGACATAGTCGCCTTCGGCAATGAAATTGAACGCGACCGTCCGCGGCCGCACCGCAAAGAACGAGCGGAAATGGCCCATCAGGCCGTTCAGGATCGCCTCCCGCCCCTTGAATTCATGCGACCATGAATACTGGCCGGTGACGATCCAGCTGGCATCGTCGGCGAGATTGTCCGCGAAGGTGGTCCCGCTGCGATTGGCGGAATCCTCATAGACCTGTTGCACGAGTTTCTTGTTCTCTGCTGCGCTCATGGCGGCTTCTCCATCGATTGGCTGTTGCCAATCATGGCACCTCGGCACGGCATTCTTCCAATCGATACTGAATATGATATATATTCGTTTCATGAATTTGAATTCGCTTGACCTCAATCTGCTGGTCGCGCTCGAGGCGCTGCTGAGGGAAGCCAGTGTCAGCCGCGCGGCGATGCGGATCGGGCTGTCGCAGCCGGCCACCAGCCACGCCTTGCAGCGGCTGCGCGACCTCGTGGGCGACCCCCTGCTGGTACGATCGGGCGCGCGCATGGAGCTGACGCCGCGAGCGCAGGCCTTGCGCGGACCATTGGCGCAGGCGCTCGACCAGGTGCGCGGGCTGTTCATCCCGGACGATTTCGATGCCGCCAGCAGCGAACGGCACTTCCGCCTGATGATGCCGGACCTCGCGGTCGAACTGTTGATGCCGCCGCTGATGGAGAAGGTCACCAAGGCCGCGCCGAACGTGACCATCGACGTGGTGCCGTGGCGGGGGCCGGCGATCTTCACCGCCGAGTTCGCCCGCATCATCGATCTCGTGATCTCGATCGGCGACGCGTTCGGCGGATTTCACCGTCAGCGGCTCTACACCGACAGCGACGCGCTCGCGGTGCGGCGCGGCCACCCTGTTGGAACAAAACTGAAGCGGCGCGATGCGTTCCTTGACGCGCGGCATGTCGCCGTCGTCATCCGCGGCCAGAGCGAGGACCTGATCGACGGCTGGCTGCGGGCCAAGGGTATCGAACGGCGGATCGCGCTGGTGGTGCCGGGCTACATCGAGGCGCTGCACGTCACCGCGCGCACCGATCTCGTCGCCTTCGTGCCGCGCCGCCTGATCGGAGCGCTGGCAAAGCAACTGTCGCTGATATCGGTGACGCCGCCGCTCGATCCCGGGATCGACGAACAATTCATGTTCTACCCGACCCGTGCCCAGATGGACCCCGGCTCGATCTGGCTGCGCAACATCATGCTCGGCATCGGCCGCGAGATGGAGCGCGACAAGCGGAAGGCGGCGTAGCAATCGGCTCAAAACGTTGTCGTCCCTGCGAACGCATGGACCCATAACCACAGGCGGTTATTGCCGAGGGAAAGCCGTCAACCATCGCATCAAGACAACCACCGCCGCAGCGTATGGGTCCCGGCTCGCGCTGTCGCTTGGCCGGGACGACATCGACTATGCAGCTTAAGCCTTCTCCTCCGCCAGCACCTTGCGCACCGCCGCCCGCTCCGACATCCGCTTGCGGTGATCCGCCACTTTCGGCAGATCAGCGAGATCGACGCCGTCACCCTCCAGCCACAGCGCCAGCGTAAACAGATAGGGATCGCAGATCGTATACTGCTCGCCCATCACCCACGGCCCTTTCAGCATGTCGCGCTCGATCAGCGCGAAACTGGCGCCCATGGTCTCCGGCACCTTGCGCTTCATGTCGGCGAAGGAGGATTCTTCGGTGGCCCAGCGGTGCCCGCGCATCTTGTGGGCATGCGCGACATGCACCGTCGAACACAGATAGCTGTTGAAGGCCTGCGCCTGCGCGAACGCAAAGGCGTCATCGAACGGCGCCAGCTTCGCCTGCGGAAAACTCTGCGCGATGAAGGCGAGCATCGCCGGCGTCTCGGTCAGGATGCCGCGATCCGTCACCAGCGAGGGCACGCGCCCCTTGGGATTGACCTTGAGATATTCCGGGCTGTTCTGCTGGTTGCTCTTGAAATCGAGCCGCTCGGTGGTGTAGGCGGCGCCGGCCTCCTCCAGGGCGATATGCGAAGCGAGCGCGCAAGTGCCGGGGGCATAATAGAGTTTGAACATGTTGGTCCTCTTGGCCGGAGCCGGACGTTAGCGGCACGCCGTTGAACGGTCCACCCCAGCCGGCCAGCCTCTTTCGCAGTTGCCCCCTGCCCTCCCGCATGCCATGACGCCCCCGGTAACAGGGGCGTAATCATGACGGTTCTCATCGCCGGCGGCGGCATCGGCGGGCTAACGCTGGCCCTCAGCCTGCATCAAATCGGCGTTCCCGCCAAAGTCTTCGAGAGCGTGTCCGAACTGAAGCCGCTCGGGGTCGGCATCAACGTGCTGCCGCATGCCGTGCGCGAACTGGTCGAGCTCGGCCTGCTCGACAAGCTCGATGCGTCAGGCGTGCGCACCAAGGAGCTCGCGTATTTTTCCAAGCACGGCAAGCCGATCTGGAGCGAGCCGCGCGGCATCGAGGCCGGTTACAGATGGCCGCAATTCTCGATCCATCGCGGCACGCTGCAGCAGATCCTGCTCGACGCCGCGACCGAACGGTTAGGCGCCGGAAACATCCTGACCAGCCATCATCTCAACGGCTGGACCGAGACGCCGGACGGCGTCCGCGCCGACTTCATCGACAAGGCTACCGGCAAGCCGGCCGGCAGCCATGACGGCGCGATCCTGATCGCAGCCGACGGCATCCACTCCGCGATTCGCGAAAAGCTCTATCCGCAGGAAGGTCCGCCGATCTGGAACGGACGCATCCTGTGGCGCGGCGTCACCGCGTCGGATGCGTTTCTCTCCGGCCGCACCATGATCATGGCCGGCCACGAGATCCTGAAATTCGTCTGCTATCCGATTTCCAAGCAGGCCGACGCATCCGGCAAATACCAGATCAACTGGGTCGCCGAGCGGCACATGCCGCCGACCTACCAATGGCGCCGGGAGGACTACAACCGCACCGCCAGGCTGGAAGAATTCCTGCCGTGGTTTGCGGACTGGAAGTTCGACTGGCTCGACGTGCCCGGCCTGATCCGCAACTGTTCACACGCCTACGAATATCCGCTGGTCGACCGCGATCCGATCCCGCAATGGACCTTCGGCCGGACCACCCTGATGGGCGACGCCGCACATCCGATGTACCCGATCGGCTCCAACGGCGCCTCGCAGGCGATCCTCGATGCCCGTGTCCTGACCCGCGAAATTCTGGCGCATGGCCCGGGCAACGCGGCGCTCGTCGCCTATGAGGCCGAGCGCCGGCCCGCGACCACCGATCTCGTCCTGCTCAACCGGCGCAACGGGCCCGAGCAGGTGATGCAACTGGTCGAGGAACGCGCGCCCGACGGCTACGACGTCGTCACCGACGTATTGTCGCTGAAGGAACTGGAAGACATCGCCGCCAATTACAAGCGCGTCGCCGGCTTCCAGGTCGAAGGCCTCAACGCCAAGCCGCCAATCGTGACGATGCCGGCCGGGGCGACCCGGGCCGGCGCGGTCTAGACGATTCCACCGGCTGCCACCTCGAGGTGCTCGCGCCTGATGGCCTTCGCGGTCTCGACCAGCCGCGCGCTAGCGGTTGAAGTCGCGAGCACGGTGCCGTCCCCGGCCATCAACCTGCCCTCGACGAACGCGACGGTCTTGCCGAGTTGCGTCACGCTTGCCTCGCCGACGATCGGCCCCGGTTTGGCCGGGGCGAGGAAATTGACGGTCATGGTGATGGTCGCGGTGTAGAGCCTGCCCTCTGTCATGACGAAGACCGCCGGCCCCATGGTGTCATCGAGCATGGCGGAGAGGATGCCGCCCTGAACGAAACCGGCGGGGTTGCAGAACTCTTTCTTGCCGTCGAAGCCGATCCGCACCCACCCCTCGCTGGGATGCGCATCGAGCAGGTGCCAGCCGAGCAGCTTCGAGGACGGCGGGGCGGTGAGACGGTCGAGTGCGGTTGCAATCATGGGAGCCTCCGTTTGGCTCCGTGCTAGCGCAGGTCTGCTGACAGCATGGTGTCAGCAGGATGCACTCCCGGGTTCGAACCTTGCCTTGTGATCAGTGCCGATGCCGGCCTATCGTTGCGGCCATGGGAAAAATGCCGGCACCAACACCGTATCGATACAAGAACCGAAGCAAGGTCTGGCTCTATGACGGGCCAGGCGGCTGGCATTTCGTCACGCTGTCCGGCAAGCAATCAAGCGAGATCGCCTTTCTCGCAGCACACTCCAAGAGCGCGTGGGGCTCGATCCCTGTGATCGCGACGGTCGGCCGAACGAGTTGGAAGACGTCGGTCTTCCCGGACAAGAAACGCGGGGCCTACCTTCTTCCTCTCAAGGCCGCGGTCCGGATCAAGGAGAAAATCGCACCGGGCGATACCGTCGCGGTTACGATCGAGATCCAGACCTAGCACCGCCCCGATGATTGCGATCCGCGTGCGGTGATCGATCGCCCAACCCATGCGCGATCACCTTGCGCATGACATTGGGCAGCGCCTCGTCGTCCAGCGTCGCAACCGGCACCCAGCGCATGCCCGCAGGTGCCCGGGCGCGCGCCGGTGCATGTGCGGTGTAGACCGCCAGTTCCAGCGGAAAATGCGTAAAGACATGGGTGACCACCCCCGCCTTGCGATGCCAGCGCGCGATGCCTTTCAGCTCGGGCGCCTGCTTCAGCGCCGTCCTGTCGTCCTGCGCGGCGCGCCAGTCCGAGCCCGGCACCTCGGTCATGCCGCCGAGCAGGCCTTTTTCGGGGCGGGTGCGGACCAGCAGCCGATCGCCGCGCGTGACGACGAAGGCCGCGCCCCGGCGCAGCGCCCCGGCCTTCTTCGGCGCCTTGCGCGGAAAACTCTCCTGATCGCCACGCACACGCGCCGCGCACTCGTCGTTCAACGGGCACAGCGCGCAGGCCGGCTTCTTCGGCGTGCAGATCGACGAGCCGAGGTCCATCAGCGCCTGCGCGCTATCCCCGGCGCGAGAATTCCCGCCGCCGCCGCGCGCCTCCATTTCGTTCGCTCCAAGCAGCGTCGCCGCCAATTCCTGGATCAGCGGCTTGGCCTCCGGCAGCGGCGCTTCAACGGCGAACAGCCGCGACACCACGCGCTCGATATTGCCGTCGACCGGCATGGTGCGGCGGCCGAATGCGATCGCCGATATCGCCGCCGCGGTGTAGGGCCCGATCCCCGGCAGCGATTGCAGGCCTTGCTCGGTGTCGGGAAATGCGCCGCCATGATCGCGCAGCACCTTAACCGCACAGGCGTGCAGATTGCGCGCGCGGGAATAATAGCCGAGCCCGGCCCACATCCGCAGCACCTCGTCGAGCGACGCGCTTCCGAGCGCCGCGACATCGGGCCAGCGCGCCAGGAATTTTTCGAAATACGGCCCGACGGTCTTGACGCCGGTCTGCTGCAGCATGATTTCCGACAGCCACACCGAATAGGGATCGGCGCGTTCGCCCGCCGGGGGGCGCCACGGCAGCCGGCGGCGATGGCGGTCGTACCATTCGAGCAGCAGCGCGGGACGGCCGGCTGTCTCATTCGCCACCGGCTGTCTTTTCGTTTTCGCGCTGGCCAGGGAGTTCATGAGGACAGCTTTAGTACGGAGCCACTGGTTTCTCCACGTCATGCCCGCGCTTGTCGCGGGCATCCACGTCTTTCTTCCTGTCGTCGCTCAAGGACGTGGATGGCCAGGTCAAGCCCGTGCCATGACGGCGAGTGAGTTCCGCCCCCGCCATTCACGGTGCTATAAGACCCCATGGCACGCCTATCAAAACCCGGTCCGATCAGCGCCAAGCCGTTGTCCGTCCTGCTCAGCGACGTGTTTTCCGACGCCTACGCCAAGCAGGGGTTTGCGGCGCGCGAACTGGTGACGCGCTGGTCGGAAATCGCCGGCCCCGAGGTCGCGGCTCATTCCGAGCCACTGAAAATCCAGTGGCCGCGGCCGGTGGAGGGGCAGCCACAGGAACCGGCGACGCTGGTTCTGCGCGTGGAGGGCCCGATGGCGCTGGAAATCCAGCATACCTCCGACGTTATCCTGCAGCGGGTAAATCGCTTCTTCGGCTGGAGCGCGGTGGGGCGGCTGGCGCTGCGGCAGGCGCCGTTGTCGCGCCGGGACCGGCCCAGGGCCCCCGGCGCCCCGGACCCCGCGTCGGTGGCGAAAGTCGCGGAAACGCTGACTTCGGTCGAGGACGAGGAATTGCGGGCCGCGCTGGCGCGGCTCGGCGCGTCGATCAAGCGAAATTGAGCCTCTGGTCCGATCCGGGAATCGCGGCGCGCCATTGCCACAATTGTGGTTTCAAGCTAGCCAACACCTTCCTTTGGTTCTTCGGGCGTGAACGCGCCAATCCGGGAGTAAACCGTTGATCATTACGCGCCGCGCCTTCACCACCGCCCTGTCACTGACCGGGCTCAGCCTCGTCGCCGGGCTTTCGCCGCTGCACCTGATCAGCGACGCGATGGCGCAAAGCGCCTCGGACGTCGCCAAGCCGCAATCGCTGCCGGACATGGTGCTCGGCCCCGCCACCTCCCCGGTGACGATCACCGAATATGCCTCGATGACCTGTGGGCATTGCGCGAATTTCAACGAAACCGTGTTCCCGAAGATCAAGTCGGAATTCATCGACACCGGCAAGATCCGCTACGTGTTCCGTGAATTCCCGCTCGACATCAAGGCCGCGGCGGGCTCGATGCTGGCGCGCTGCATCGCCAATGGCGACTCCGGGAAGTACTTCGCCGTCGTCGACATGCTGTTCAAACAGCAGAACGATTGGGTGATGAAGAACACCGCCGAAACCTTGACCCGGATCGGCAAGCAGGCCGGGCTCAGCCAGCAGGCGGTCGAGACCTGCCTCAAGGACCAGGCGCTGCTCGACAAGATCGCCGCCGACCAGAAATTCGCCAGCGAGGTGCTGAAGGTCAATTCGACGCCGACCTTCTTCATCAACGGCGAAATGCTCAAGGGCGAGACCTCGTTCGAGGAATTCGACAAGCGGATCAAGTCGCTGCTGAAGAGCTGATTCTTGCGCAACCGCGAGCCACGACCTATCTGGCTCCCATAACCCCTGCAAAAGCCGCTAACCGCTGCAAAACCCTTGGGAAAAGCTCCGGGCGGCGGTTGCCCAAAGGCCCCGGCCTCGCCATTGTTGCGGGGCATAAGAGCCGCAAAAGGCGACTCGCCCACACACCGACATTGCCTTCTATGGTATTGTCACGGCAGGGAGATTCGCGCCCTGCCAACAGAGAATCGCGTCCATGAAACTGACCCGCCTCCGCCTCCACGGTTTCAAGTCGTTCGTTGAACCCACCGACTTCGTGATCGAATCCGGCCTCACCGGCGTGGTCGGACCGAACGGCTGCGGCAAATCGAATCTGGTCGAGGCGCTGCGCTGGGCGATGGGCGAGACCTCACACAAGTCGCTGCGCGCCGCCGACATGGACGCGGTGATCTTCGCCGGTTCCGGCAACCGTCCGGCGCGTAACCATGCCGAAGTGGTGATGACGATCGACAACACCGATCGCTCGGCGCCCGCCGCCATCAACGACCGCGAGATCCTGGAAGTCTCGCGCCGCATCGAGCGCGAGGCGGGCTCGGTCTATCGCATCAACGGCCGCGACGTCCGTGCCCGCGACGTTCAAATTTTGTTTGCCGACGCCGCTACCGGCGCGCGTTCGCCGGCGCTGGTCCACCAGGGCAAGATCGGCGAAATCATTCAGGCCAAGCCCGAACAGCGCCGCCGGGTGCTGGAGGACGCCGCCGGCGTCGCCGGGCTGCACGCCCGCCGCCACGAGGCCGAATTGCGCCTCAAGGCCGCGGAAACCAATCTCACCCGCGTCGAGGATGTGGTCGGACAGCTGGCCGGCCAGATGGATGGCCTGAAGAAGCAGGCGCGGCAGGCGATCCGCTACCGCGAAGTCGCGGCCAAGGTGCGCAAGGCCGAGGCCATGCTGTTCCATTTGCGCTGGCTCGACGCCAATGCCGGGGTCGCGGAAGCGAGCCAGACCCACGATCTCAGCGTCCGCGAGATGGCCGAGCGGACCCGCGAGCAGGCCGAAGCGGCCCGTATCCAGGCGATCCGCGCCTCCGAACTGCCGGCGCTGCGCGAGGCCGAAGCCCGCGCCGCGGCCGGGCTGCAGCGGCTCACCAATGCCCGCGAGCAACTCGACCGCGAGGAAGAGCGCGCGAAGGAACGCGTCGCCGAGCTCGACCGCCGGCTGACGCAGTTTTCGGCCGACATCGCGCGCGAACAGCAGCAGACGTCCGACGCGGAAGTGGCGTTGCAGCGGCTCGATGCCGAAGACTCCGAATTGAAGGATGAGATCAAGTCACGCGTCGAAAAGCGCAGCGGCGTCGATGAACGCGTATCCGAGGCCGAAGCGACGCTGGCCGCGGCCGAACGGCTGTTCGCCGAACTCACCACCGTGCTCGCCGACCTCACCGCCAAGCGCAACCAGCTCGAAGGAAACGTGCGGACCCACCGCGACCGGCTGGCGCGGCTGGATCAGGAGATCGCCAGCGTCGCCGGCGAGGAGCAGAAGCTCGCGCAGGAAACCAGCGGGCTCGGCGACATCGCCGCCCTCGCCGGCGCGATGAAGACTGCGCAGCAGAGCCTGGCGCAGTCCGAAGCCGCCGCTCAGGGCAGCGAGGCCGCCCATATCGCTGCGCGGCAGAAGCTGGAGGCTTCCCGCGCGCCGCTCAACGAGGCCGACAAGCGCGTGCAGCGGCTCGAGACCGAAGCGCGCACGATCTCGAAACTCGTCAACGGCGAGACCAAGAATCTGTGGCCGCCGATCATCGACGGCGTCACCGTCGCCAAGGGCTATGAGAAGGCGCTCGGCGCCGCGCTGGGCGACGATCTCGATGCGCCGGTCGATCCGTCGGCGCCGATGCGCTGGACCAATTCCGGGGTGACCGAGGGCGATCCGGCGCTGCCCGCCGGCGTCGAACCGCTCGCAGCCCATGTCGATGCGCCTTCCGAGCTGACGCGCCGGCTCGCGCAGATCGGCGTCGTGCCGAAGGAACGCGGCGCGGAACTGGTGTCGCAACTGAAGACCGGCCAGCGGCTGGTGTCGCCGGAAGGCGACGTCTGGCGCTGGGACGGTTTCGTCGCCGCCGCCCACGCCCCGACCGGCGCCGCGCGGCGTCTCGCCGAGCGCGCGCGGCTGGTCGATATCGAGAACGAGCTCGAACAGGCCCGCATCGACGCATCAGCCAAGCGTCAGGCCCTGGAAGCCGCCGAAGCCGAGCTGAAGATGGCTTCATCAGCGGAAGCCGCCGCGCGCGAAGCCTGGCGCGCCGCGCAGCGCGAGGCCGATGCCGCGCGCGAGCGCCATGCCGCGACCGAGCGCGAGATCAACCGCCACGCCGCGCGGAAGTCGGCGCTGACCGAAGCCCACAGCCGCCTCAACGCCGACCGCGCCGAGGCCGAGAGCGCGCATGAGAGCGCCACCGCGGCGCTCAACGAATTGCCGCCTGGTCTCGAGACCGAAACCAGGCTTGCCACGGTGCGCACCGAGATCGAGGGCCACCGCCGCCTCGCGGCGCAGGTCCGGGCCGAGGCGCAGGCGCTGGCGCGCGAGGCGGAACTCGCCGACCGCCGCGTGCAGGCGATCCTTTCCGAACGCAACGAATGGCAGAACCGCAAAGCCAGCGCGGCCACCCACATCGCCACCATCGAAGCCCGCGTTACCGAGGTCACCGCCGAGCGCGCCGAACTCGACAACGCGCCGGCATTGTTCGCGGAAAAACGCCGCGCGCTCATCAGCGAAATCGAAGCGGCCGAAACCGCCCGCCGCGTCGCCGCGGACGCGCTGGCATCAGCCGAGAGCCTGATGGCGGAAACCGACCGCGCCGCCAAGATTTCGCTGGAGGCGCTGTCGAGCGCGCGCGAGGCCTGCGCCCGCGCCGAAGAGCGCATGGATGGCGCCAGGCGCCGCCTCGCCGATATCGAGCGCGAAATCCACGACATGCTGGAAGTCGAGCCGCACGCCGTGGCCGGTCTCGCCGAGATCGAGCCGGGCGCGGAGTTGCCGCCGCTTCCCGAGATCGAGGAAAACCTCGAAAAGCTGCGCCGCGACCGCGAGCGGCTCGGGTCGGTCAATCTGCGCGCCGAGGAAGAGCTGCGCGAGGTCGAGGCCCAGCACACCGCGCTGACCACCGAGCGCGACGACCTCGTCGAAGCCATCAAGCGGCTGCGCCAGGGCATCCAGAGCCTCAACCGCGAGGCGCGCGAGCGGCTGTTGACCTCGTTCGAGACCGTCAACAACCATTTCAAGCGGCTGTTCGTGGAACTGTTCGGCGGCGGCGAAGCCGCCCTGCACCTGATCGAGAGCGACGATCCGCTCGAGGCCGGCCTCGAGATCATCGCCAAGCCGCCCGGCAAGAAGCCGCAGACGCTGTCGCTATTGTCCGGCGGCGAGCAGGCGCTGACCGCGCTGGCGCTGATCTTCGCGGTGTTCCTCACCAACCCGTCGCCGATCTGCGTGCTGGACGAAGTCGACGCGCCGCTCGACGACCACAACGTGGAGCGGTTCTGCAATCTCTTGCACGAGATGACCTCCTCGACCGAGACGCGCTTCATCATCATCACGCACAACCCGATCACGATGGCGCGGATGAACCGGCTGTTCGGCGTCACCATGGCCGAGCGCGGCGTGTCACAGCTGGTTTCGGTCGGCCTCGACGACGCGGTGAAGATCCTCGACCAGAACGTGGCGTGAGCTGCCGCCGCATCTATTGACGTCATCATCCGCGAAAGCGGATTATCCAGTACGCCGCGCCATCCATGGCGTTCTCCGCCGTCACGGAATACTGGATGCCCGCCTGCGCGGGGCATGACAATGGATAGATGACCGCTCCCGCCCTTCCAGCCGAACTGAAAGCCGCGCTCGACGCCAGGCTGCATGGGCTGTCGCGTAACGACGCCGCCGCACGCGCCGCCGTCATCTCACGCACCTATCGCGACGGCGGCGGATCCGGCGCGATCAGGTCCGAGGCCGATGCGCTTGCCTATGCGCTGGCACGGATGCCCGCGACCTACGCCGCGGTGACCGCGAGCCTGAACGCGCTGCGCGAGATCACGCCGGGCTTTGCGCCCAAAAGCCTGCTCGATGTCGGAGCCGGACCGGGTACGGCGAGCTGGGCGGCGGCGGAATCGTTTCCGTCGCTGCAGAGTTTTTCCCTGCTCGATGCCAACCCCGCCTTGCGCGCGCTGGCGCTCGATCTCGGCCGCGGCAGCACCCGCCTGCGCGATCTGAACTACCAGCGCGGCGAGGCCCGCGCCGCGCTGGCGGAGGCCGAGGCGGCCGACCTCGTGGTGGCGAGCTACATGATCGGCGAAATCAGCGAGAGCGAACGCAGCGCGCTCGCCGCGCTGATGTGGGCAAAGACCCGGGATACGCTGCTGGTGGTCGAGCCCGGCACGCCGGCAGGCTATGCGCGGATCATGACGCTGCGGGCCCAACTGATCGCTGCGGGCGCGCATGTCGCTGCGCCCTGCCCGCACGACGGCCAATGTCCGCTGCTGGCGCCGGACTGGTGTCACTTCACCCAGCGCCTGCCGCGCTCGCGCGCGCATAAACAACTCAAATCAGCAGAACTTCCCTATGAGGACGAAAAATTTTCTTACCTGGCGCTGACGCGTGCGGCGGTCGCGCGGCATCCCGCCCGCGTGTTGACGCAGCCTGACGTCACCAAGGTCGCGGTCACGGCAAAACTCTGCACGGATCGCGGCGTTATCAGCGCCGTCGCGCCGCGCCGCGACAAGGCCGCCTATGCACGCTTTCGAAGATACAATTGGGGTGACGCCGTCTTCGATGACGGCCCGGCATCCGCGGAATAATCCGCACGCTCCGGCGTTTGTCTAAGCGACGCATCCGCGTCCCCAACACGCTTCATCAGGAGTAGAGCTGCAATGTCCAGGACATTCGCCGCAATGGCGGCTTTGACTTTCATTCTCGCATCATCGGCGGCATCGGCGCAGGCGCTGAAGACGGCCGACACGCCGAAGGGCAAGACGTTCGTCGATGCCAAGGGCATGACGCTGTACACCTTCGACAAGGACGCCGGCGGCAAGTCGACGTGCAACGGTCCCTGCGCCGAGAACTGGCCGCCGCTCGCGGCCGCCGACGACGCCAAGCCGACCGCCGACATGACCATCGTGGTCCGCGACGACGGCAAGAAGATGTGGGCCTACAAGGGCAAGCCGCTCTACACCTTCAAGAAGGACATGGCTGCCGGCGACACCAATGGCGACGGCTTCCTGAACGGCGCCTGGCACATGGCAAAGCCGTAACCGGGCAAATCGACCGCAATCGACCCTGCTCATGGCAGGGAGGCGATTGCCGCCTCCCTGCCATGCGGCATAAAGCCGTCCCGGCGCTTGAACTTACCCCACTCCCAGAGCGACCAACCCGGGCGGCCCCCTATCGGGGCCGCAGACGTGCGCCCATCTTTCATCTAGGCTGCGCGCCGGTCGTTTCATCAGGAGTCATGGGTCATGTCATCGGGCTGGATTGTTCTCGGCATTATCGTCATCATCGTTCTTTTCGCGCTCGGCGCGTATAACCGGCTGGTCGCGCTCAGCCAGCGCGTCGGCCAGTCCTTTGCCGACATCGACGTGCAGCTCAAGCAGCGCCACGACCTGATCCCGAATCTGGTGGAAACCGTCAAAGGCTATGCCTCGCACGAGCGCGGCACGCTCGACGACGTGATCAAGGCCCGCAACAGCGCGATGGCGGCGCAGGGACCGGGACAGGTTGCGGCCGCCGAAAACCAGCTGAGCGGCGCGCTCGGCCGGCTGATCGCACTGTCGGAGGCCTATCCGGACCTCAAGGCCAACGCCAACTTCCAGCAGCTGTCGGGCGAACTGTCCGACCTCGAAAACAAGATCGCCGCCAGCCGCCGTTTCTTCAACAACGCGGTCCAGGAATACAACACCGGCATCCAGCAGCTGCCCGCGGCGCTGTTCGCCGGCATGTTCGGCTTCACCAAGAAGGAATTCTTCGATCTCGGCACCTCCAGGACCGAAGTCGAGGCGGTGCCGACGGTCAAGTTCTGACCCCGCAGGGCGTCCCGGCAGGTAGCGCATCATGGCCGCGTACGGTCTTTACACGCACATCGCGTCGAACAAGTTCCGTTCGATGCTGCTGCTCGCCGGGCTCTTCCTGCTGATCTACGTGCTGGTCTATGCCGGCGCGCTGGTCGCGGAAGTGCTGATCGACGGCAACCGCCCGGCCGACTACTACCTGATGGCCGCCTCGCGCGACCTGGTGAAGGCGTTTCCCTATGCGACGCTCGCCGCCGCGCTGTGGATCGTGATCGCCTATTTCTTCCACCAGAACATGATCGATGCCGTCACCGGCGGCGAGGACGTGACGCGGAAGCAGCAGCCCCGGCTCTATAATCTCTTGGAAAACCTCTGCATCTCCCGCGGCATCCCGATGCCGAAACTGAAGATCGTGGAAAGCGACGCGCGGAACGCGTTCGCGACCGGGCTCAACCGTCGGCAATATGCCGTCACCGTCACCACGGGGCTGTTGAGGGCGCTGAACGACAAGGAAATCGAGGCCGTGCTCGGCCACGAGCTCACCCACATCCGCAACGGCGACGTGCAGCTGATGGTGGTCGCGGTGATCATCGCCGGCGTGGTCGGCTTCTTCGGCGAGCTGTTCTTCCGGATGTTCACCAATCTGAGCTGGAACTCCTCGAGCGGATCGTCGTCCTCATCATCCTCGTCGTCCTCGTCGTCCTCGGACAGCAACAGCAAGGGCGGCGGCGGCGCGGTCATTGTCATCATCATCGCGGTGGTGCTGATCCTGCTGGCCTGGCTGTTGTCGCAGGTGGTCAAACTGGCGCTATCGCGGTCGCGCGAGCTGCTCGCCGACGCCGGGTCGGTCGAACTGACCAAGAACCCCGACGCCATGATCTCGGCGCTGCGCAAGATCGAGAACCGGGGCGAGCTTCCCGGTGCGACCTCGGCGGTGATGGAATTGTGCATCGACAACCCGCGCGAGGGCTTCGCCGACCTGTTTGCCACCCATCCGTCGGTAGATTCCCGGGTGCAGGCGCTGGTGGAATTCGCCGGTGGCCACGATCCCGGGCCGCTGGCCCTGCCCTCGGAGGATACCGAAGAGGAGCCGGATGATCGGCCCGAAGATCCAGCCAACCGGGAGGCCCCGCCGCCGCTGCCGTCCGGGCCGTGGAGCGATGCCAAGGACGCCGCCGCCGCCTCGCAAGGCGCATCACAGGGCCCTTGGGTCAATCCGGCCGGTCCGTGGGGCCGGCACTGACCGCCTGTTTCCCGTCCCTCGAAGCGGGCCGGTGGCCCCGGTCCAACACAGCCGCCCCTCAGGGATTAACGACGCCGGCAGGATTTAACCCTAACGGCGGTCTAATGAATTGAATTCCCCCTTGTTTCTGCCATGTTCGCGCCCAAAGCAGGGTGGGAGTACCGATCGCTCCCGCGATCGGGCCATTGGGGACATGGTCCGGAGCCGGCAGCGGTTTTCCCGAACAGACGGCTTGGTTTGTTCTAGGATCAGGCCCCAATGAAAAATGGCGCGTAAGGGCAGTTCATGACGAAGCCGGTAGTGATCGTGGTAGGCGCGGACAAGGGCGGGGTCGGCAAGACCACGGTGTCGCGGACCTTGCTGGACTATTTCAGCGCCAACAACGTTCCCACCCGTGCCTTCGATACCGAATCCCCGCGCGGCACGCTGAAGCGCTTCCACCCCGACATCACCGAGATCGTCGACATGACGACGACATCGGACCAGATGAAGATCTTCGACACCCTGAACGCGGGCTCCTCCGTGACCGTGATCGACGTCCGCGCCGGCCTGCTGTCGCCGGCGCTGGCCTCGCTGCGCGACATCGGGTTTCTCGATGCCGCCAAATCCGGCCAGATCACCTTCGCCGTATTCCATATACTGGGCCCCTCGATCGCCTCGCTGGACGAGATCGCCGAGACCGCCAATTTCATGCAGGGCGCGAAGTACTTCCTGGTGAAGAACTTCATCAACGACACCCAGTTCTTCCAGTGGGACCAGGCGACCTACAATTCCTATTTCCACCGCATCAAGGACGCCACCGAGCTCACCATCCCCAAGCTCAACGAAATGGCCTACGAGCAGGTCGAGGT
>JBAQER010000411.1:0-3944 GCA_049286845.1 Bradyrhizobium sp. | reverse complement strand
CAGGTCTTGAAGGGCCCCGAACTGCGAACGATCTTTCTCGGCATGGACCAGGTCCGCGACGAGCTCTTGTATTCGAACGTCAAGGGCAAGAATCCGTTCAAGGACGTCAAGGTCCGCGAGGCGTTCTTCAAGGCCATCGACGTCGAGCTGATCAAGAACCGCGTGATGCGCGGCCTCTCGACGCCGTCGGCGCTGATGATCGCGCCGCAATTGTTCAAGCTCTCGGGTGATTTTACGCGTCCGAAGTTCGATCCCGACGGCGCCAAGAAGCTCTTGACCGAGGCCGGCTATCCCGACGGTTTCGAAGTCACGATGGACTGCCCGAACGATCGCTACGTCAACGACGCAGCGATCTGCCAGGCGGTGGTCGGCATGCTGGCGCGCATCGGGGTCAAGGTGAACCTGCTGGCGCAGCCGAAGGCGCAGTATTTCGCCAAGGTGCTGAAGCCCGGCGGCTACCAGACCTCGTTCTATTTGCTCGGCTGGACGCCCGGCACCTCGGATGCACATAACGTCCTGCACGACATCATGGGCTGCCGCGACGATCCGAAATCCAACCGCGGCGAAGCCAATCTCGGCGGCTACTGCAACAAGAAGATCGACGCAATCACCGACAAGGTGCTGCAGGAGTCGGATGCGACCAAGCGCGATCTGATGATCAAGGAAGCGTTCCAAATCGCCGCCAAGGATTTTGGCTATATCCCGTTGCATCAGCAGGCGCTGGCCTGGGGCGTGTCGAAGAAGGTGAAACTGACGCAGCGCGCGGACAATCAGGTTCTCCTGTATTGGGCGACCAAACAGGAGTAGGCAGCCTTGAGGCTCAGGGTCCCGGTGGCTTGACGCTCCCGGGACCGCTCTTTTTGGGCTGACCGCAGCGTCGCAAAGCTACAGTGAAAGGATCACATGCTCGCTTTCACTCTTCGCCGGGCCATCCAGGCCATTGGCGTCATGATCGCGGTCGGAATCATCTCGTTCTCGATGTTCCGCTTCGCTGGCGATCCGGTCAACCAGATCGTCTCGCTGGATACGCCGGCGGCCGAACGCGAAGCCGTGCGCAAGTCGCTCGGGCTCGACGATCCGGTGCCGCTGCAGTTTGCCCGCTATTTCGCCAACGCCGCGCAGTTCAAATTCGGCGTCTCCTATCAATTTCGCCAGCCGGTCTCGAGTCTGCTGATGGAGCGGATGCCGGCGACGCTGGAACTCGCCACCTGCGCCACCATTTTCGCGATGGTGTTCGGCATCCTGATGGGGGTCTATTCGGCGCTGAAGCGCGACACGTTCCTGGCCAAGATATTCCAGGCGGTGTCGCTGATCGGAATCTCGCTGCCGACCTTCCTGATCGGCATTCTCCTGATCTATCTGTTCGCCGTCGTACTGGGCTGGCTGCCGTCGTTCGGCCGCGGCGACGTGGTGCGGATCGGCTGGTGGACTACCGGCCTGCTCACGGTGTCCGGCCTCAAGGCCCTGATCATGCCTTCGGTCACGCTCGGCCTGTTCCAGATGACATTGATCATGCGGCTGGTGCGCGCTGAAATGCTCGAGGTGCTGCGCACCGACTACATCCGCTTTGCGCGGGCGCGCGGGCTGACGACGCGGGCGATCCATTTCGGGCACGCGCTGAAGAACACGCTTGTGCCCGTGATCACGGTCGCCGGCCTGCAATTTGGCTCGGTAATTGCATTTGCGATCATTACCGAAACCGTATTCCAATGGCCGGGCATGGGACTGTTGTTCGTGCAAGCCGTGCAGAACGTCGATATCCCGATCATGGCCGCGTATTTGCTGATGGTGTCCCTGATCTTCGTCACCATCAATCTGGTGGTCGATATTCTCTATACGGTCGTCGATCCGCGCCTGCGCTCCACCATCAGCCGTCCGACCTGAACGAGATCCCCTGATGTCCGACGCCGTCATCCCGCACCAGGCCGAACCGAGCGCCCCGCGCTCGCATTCCGGCAGCGGGTGGCTTCGACGCGCCCTCGAAAGCGACGTGTTCTATTCGTTCCGGCGTTCCAGGATGACGATGGTGGCGGCCGCCGTCACCGTGCTGTTCTTCCTGCTGGCGATCCTGGCGCCGCTGCTGGCCGTGCAGAACCCGTTCGACCCGGCACAGCTTCAACTGATGAATTCGCGCATTTCGCCGCTGTGGACTGCGGACGGCCAAAGCCCGTTCCTGCTCGGCACCGACGAACAGGGCCGCGACGTGTTCTCCGCCATTCTCTACGGCCTGCGCATTTCGCTCACGGTCGGCATTCTCGGCGTGCTGTTCTCCGGCACGCTCGGCATCGTCCTCGGATTGATCGCCGGCTATGTCGGCGGCGCCGTCGACGGCCTGATCATGCGGATCGCCGACGTGCAGCTGACCTTCCCGGCGATCCTGATCGCGCTCCTGATCAACGGCGTCGCCAAGTCGGTGTTCGGCAATCGCCTCGACGCCATGAGCACGCTGGCGGTATTGGTATTCGCGATCGGACTGAGCTTCTGGGTGCAATATGCGCGCACCGTGCGCGGCTCGGTGATGGTGGAGAAGAACAAGGATTACGTCGCGGCGGCGCAGTTGATCGGCCTGCCCGCGCCCATGATCATGCTGCGCCACGTGCTGCCCAACGCGATGGGACCGATCCTGGTGATCGCCACCATCAACCTCGCGCTTGCCGTGATCACCGAGGCGACGCTGTCGTTTCTGGGCGCCGGCATGCCCGACACCATGCCCTCGCTCGGCACCCTGATCCGAATCGGCAACAATTATCTGTTTGCCGGCGAATGGTGGATCGTGGCCTTTCCGGGCCTCGCGCTGGCGTCGCTGATTCTCTCGATCAATCTGCTGGGCGACTGGCTGCGCGACGCGCTCAACCCGAAACTCCGATGATGGGCGCTGTAACCACCAAGCATCCGACCGCATGACCGAACCCGTTCTCTCCGTGCGTAACCTTCAGGTGGAATTCGTCACCCGCCGCAGTACGCTGCGCGCCATCGACGGGGTATCGTTCGACATCGCCAAGGGCGAGGTGCTGGGCGTGGTCGGCGAATCCGGCGCCGGAAAATCCGTCACCGGTCTTGCGGTGATCGGCCTGATCGATCCGCCCGGCCGCATCAGTGGCGGCGAGATCTATCTGTCGGGCATGCGGATCGACAACCTGCCGCCGGAAGAAATGCGCCGGATCCGCGGCAAGCGGATCGGCATGATCTTTCAGGATCCCCTCACCAGCCTCAACCCGCTGTACCGGATCGGCGACCAGATCGTCGAAACCATCAAGACCCACACCAACCTGTCGGAACAGGCCGCGCGCAAGCGCGCCATCGACTTGTTGGCCGAGGTCGGCATTCCCGCCCCGGAAAAGCGCATTGATGCCTATCCGCACGAATTTTCCGGCGGCATGCGCCAGCGCGTCGTCATTGCGCTGGCGATCTGCGCCGAGCCGGAGCTGATCATCGCCGACGAGCCGACCACGGCGCTCGACGTCTCGGTGCAGGCCCAGATCATCTCCCTGATCAAACGCCTCGGACGCGACCACGGCACCGCGGTGATGCTGGTGACCCACGACATGGGCGTGATCGCCGAAACCTCCGACCGGGTCGCTGTAATGTATTCCGGCCGCGTTGCCGAGATCGGCCCGGTGCGCGATGTCGTGCAGAACCCGCTGCATCCCTATGCCAAGGGCCTGATGGGCGCGATCCCGACGCTCGCGGGCGAAGACAAGCGCCTGGTGCAGATCCCCGGCTCGATGCCGCGGCTGTCGGCGATCCCGCCGGGCTGCTCGTTCAACCCGCGCTGCGCGTTCGCGTTCGAGCGCTGCCGGACCGAGCGGCCGGAACCGATCAAGCACGGCACGCAGGCCGTGGCCTGCCATCTCTACGACGCCGCCGCGAAGGATTCCGCGGCATGACCTCCGCGCCCTTCATCGATGTCAGGAATCTGCGTCGCACCTTCGACGTCTCGAAAC
>JBAQER010000410.1:0-2582 GCA_049286845.1 Bradyrhizobium sp. | reverse complement strand
GCGGCAGCGCGTGCAGTCCTCCTCTGAGGCGATCGAGCGCGTCGCTGAAACCACCGGCTTTCGCGATCCCGAGCGGATGCGCCGCGCCTTCATCCGCGCCTTCGGCCAGCCGCCGCAATCGCTTCGGCGCGCGGCGCGGGCGGGGTAGGAGCGCCGGACCCAACCGTCGATCACGAGTCGATGCAAATGTTTCAATAGCCCGAAGGAGCTTTTGGAACTGCGGACAGCGAGGAGGGTGCGCCACGAACGGCGCGACTCGCGGCCGCTTTCTGCCGCGTAAAAAAGCCCCGGCGCGATGCCGGGGCTTGAATTGCCAAAGTTTGAGAGAGCTTAGTACCTGGCCACGACGGGGCCACCAAACTTGTAGTTCAAGCCGACACGGCCGATGTTCTCGGTATATTTGTGCGTAACCGAGATTTCGCTTCCAACCCCGCAAAGGGCGCAATTCGGAATGCTTTGAGTGAAGTTGCCGAAGTCCGCATAGAGATACTCAGCCTTCGCTGACCAATTGTTGGTAAATGCGTACTCCATGCCGACGCCCGCCGTCCAACCCGCGCGCGTGGTATCGCTGCTGTCCGCTGCCACCGAGGTATTCGCGAAGGAGCCGAACGAGTCGGTGAATTTGGCACTGGTCACCGCCAGACCGCCTGTCACGTAGAACAACGCACGGTCCACGGCCAAACCGACACGCGGGCGCAGGGTGCCGAAGAAACGGCTCTCGGCAGATGTCCTGAACACGTCCGCCGGATTGATGACCGCGAAACCGGTAACGGCGCGGCTAGCCGTCCCGCCCATGTAACTCGCGTCGGCTTCGATGCCCACCACGAAGTTGTTCATCTGCCAATTGTAACCGATTTGGCCGCCGCCCATGAATCCACTGGGGTGAACAGTGCCCGGAGTGAGCGCATCGATGTCCGCGGCGCCTGCCACCGACCACCCGACAGGATTGGCTGCCGTGGAGGTGCGGTCGCTACCCCAATGATAGCCGGCATGGGCTCCGATGTAGAACCCGGTCCAGCTGAACGGCGGAGCGACATACACGGGCGCCTTGGCGGGCACGCGCGCGGGCAGATCGGCTGCGGAAGCTGATTGCGATCCGAAAACCAACAGCGCTGACGCGAGAGCGATGCCCGAAACGAGAAGCTTGGTTGCAGACATGGCAGATCCCATCGTTCTTGTTTCAATTCTAAGCCTACGCTCACTGCGCGACAGACCTAGTGCAAATCTGCAACAGTCAAAATCAATCTGGACGAATTTTCCTACAAACAGCCTGCAAGAACGCGGAGCGCGGCATCAACAGTAGGAACAGATTGGCGAGGATCACTCACTCATGCGCGATGTGGTGGCCGAGGCCGCCGAGCCCCGTCCCGAACTTAAATCCGGTGAAGAACGACCTTGTAGGCGCTGATCACCGCAAACTCGGTCAGCGCCACGGGTAGCGTGGGGCGATGAAACAGCGCCACGCCGAGCAGCGTCAGCGCGAACAGGATGAAATCGGCGGGTAGTCCAACACCAGGATCGGTTCGATCACGTCAGCCTCGACAACGGTTGCGGGAAATTCACGACGCGAGAGCGGATGATCTCGCGCCATCTGCTCAAACTCTAGTTGAGTGCTTTCAGCCAGATGCCGATCTCGCTTGCGGCGACGTTGGCCTGCTGCAGCAATTTGCCCATGGTGAAGAAGCCGTGGAACTGGCCGGGAAAGTGCCGGTAGGTCACCGGCACGCCGGCTTCTTTCAGTTGCCTCGCATAATCGTCGCCTTCGTCGCGCAGGGGATCGGCGCCGGCGGTCAGCACATAGGCCGGCGGCAGGCCGATCAGGGTTTTGGCGCGCGCCGGCGATGCCCGCCAGTCGTGCACGTCGGCGGCGCCGTTCAGATAATGATCGCTGAACCAGCGGATCACCGAGTGAGTCAGCAGGATGCTGGTCTCCGGCTCGCTGTGCGAGGGATGCGTCATGGCAAAATCGGTGGCCGGATAGATCAGCACCTGGCCTGCGATGGCGGGCCCGTTGCCGTCGCGGGCGGCGATCGCCACCACCGCGGCGAGGTTGCCGCCGGCGCTGTCGCCGCCGACGCTCAGCCTTGCAGCGTCGATGCCGAGTTGTTTCGCGTTTCCGGCGATCCACTTGGTCGCGGCGATGGCGTCATCGACCGCGGCGGGGAATTTGTGTTCGGGCGCCAAGCGATAATCGACCGAGATCACGATCATCCGGCCTTCGTCGGCGAGCTTGCGGCACACCACGTCGTGGGAATCGAGATCGCCGATCACCCAGCCGCCGCCGTGAAAGAACACCAGCACCGGCGCCAGACCGTCGGCCTTGCGCGGTTGCTTCGGCGTGTAGACGCGGGCGGGGATCGAGCCGTGCGGGGCGGGAATCGAAAGCGGCTTGACCGATTCAAGCTCGGGCGGCTCCGGGTTGGAGACGACGCGGCCCGCCAGATAGAACTCGCGGGCTTCCGCCGGCGACAGCGTTTCGTAGGGCGGGCGGCCGGCTTCCTGGAAAGCCTTGAATACGGCGGCGGCGTCGGGATCGAGAATGGCGGGCATAATGGGACGACCTTCTGATATTTGAACTGTCA
>JBAQER010000409.1:0-1582 GCA_049286845.1 Bradyrhizobium sp. | reverse complement strand
CGACATGGGCGCATTGCTCGCAGGCACCAAGTACCGCGGCGACTTCGAGCAACGGCTGAAGGCGGTGCTGAAGCAGCTGCTGGACAACTGCAACGCGATCCTGTTCATCGACGAGATCCACACGCTGATCGGCGCCGGCGCCGCATCCGGCGGGACCCTGGACGCATCCAACCTGCTCAAGCCGGCGCTCTCCTCCGGCCAGCTGAAGTGCATCGGCGCAACCACCTACAACGAATACCGCGGCGTGTTTGAAAAAGACCATGCGCTGTCGCGCCGCTTCCAGAAGATCGACGTGGAAGAACCGTCGGTCGAGGAAACCGTGGCCATCCTGCGCGGCCTGAAGAGCCGCTTCGAGGCGCACCACGGCATAAAGTATTCCGCAGCGGCGCTCACCACCGCAGCCGAGTTGTCGGCGCGCTTCATCAACGACCGGCATCTGCCGGACAAAGCCATCGACGTCATCGACGAGGCCGGTGCGGCGCAGCGCATCCTGCCCAAGACCAAGCAGAAGAAGGTCGTGGGCAAGCTCGAAATCGAGGAAATCATCGCCAAGATCGCGCGCATTCCGCCCCGGAGCGTGTCTTCCGACGATCGCGAGTCATTGAAGAATCTCGACCGCGACCTGAAGGCCGTGGTGTTCGGCCAGGACAAGGCCATCGACGCGCTCGCCGCCTCGATCAAAATGGCGCGTAGCGGCCTGGGGCATCCGACCAAGCCGATCGGATCGTTTCTGTTCTCCGGACCCACCGGGGTCGGCAAGACCGAAGTGGCGCGCCAGCTCGCCTATTGCATGGGCATCGAACTGGTGCGCTTCGACATGTCCGAGTACATGGAACGCCACGCGGTATCGCGCCTGATCGGCGCCCCGCCGGGATATGTCGGCTTCGACCAGGGCGGTCTGCTGACCGAGGCGATCACGAAAAAGCCGCACTGCGTGCTGCTGCTGGACGAAATCGAGAAAGCCCACCCGGACATTTTCAACATCCTGCTGCAGGTGATGGACCACGGCACGCTCACCGACAACAACGGGCGCAAGGCCGATTTCCGCAACGTCGTCATCATCATGACCACCAATGCCGGCGCCGAGGCCCTGAACCGGAGCAGCATCGGCTTCAGCCAGTCGCGCACCACCGGTGACGAACTCGCCGAGATCAAGCGCATGTTCACGCCCGAGTTCAGGAACCGGCTGGACGCGATCATTTCGTTTGCCGCGCTCGACCACGAAGTCATACTGCGCGTGGTGGACAAATTCCTGATGCAGCTGGAGGAACAGCTGCACGAGAAGAAAGTAGAGGTGATTTTCACCGAAGCGCTGAAGGCGCACCTCGCCAAGCACGGCTTCGATCCGCTCATGGGCGCGCGGCCGATGGCGCGCCTGATCCAGGACACGGTGCGCCGCGCCCTGGCCGACGAGCTGCTCTTTGGGCGCCTGGTGAACGGCGGCAAGGTCATCATCGACATCGACGCGGCAGACAAGGTGCATCTGGTCTTCGCCGACGACACGCCGGTCGCGCCGCCGCCGGTGGTGCAGGCGAGTTGAGCCTACGCCACACCGAAGAAAAGGCCGCCGCGAGCGGCCTTT
>JBAQER010000408.1:0-6685 GCA_049286845.1 Bradyrhizobium sp. | reverse complement strand
CGGCGACGCCGAGCGGCTGGCGCAGCTCCGCGCCTGCGCCGGCGCCGATCGCGATCGGCAGGGTGCCGAAGATCGCGGCGAAGGTCGTCATCATGATCGGGCGGAACCGCAGCAGTGCCGCCTCGCGGATGGCGTGCTCGGCGCTGAGCCCGACACGGCGGCGCTCCAGCGCAAAATCCACCATCATGATGGCGTTCTTCTTGACGATGCCGACCAGCATCACGATGCCGATCATGGCGATGACCGACAGTTCCATGTTGAATGCCATCAGCGTCAGGATCGCGCCGATGCCGGCCGACGGCAGGCCGGAAATGATCGTGATGGGGTGAATGAAGCTTTCGTAGAGAATGCCCAGAATCACGAAGGCCGCGAACACCGCCGCAAGAATCAGCACGCCCTGCCCGCGCAGGGAATCCTGGAATACCTGCGCGGTGCCGGAGAAGCCGGTGGCGATGGTGGCGGGAAGATTCGAGCTTTGCTCGATCTTGGTAATCTCGTTCACGGCGTAGCCGAGCGAGTAGTTCGGCGCGAGGTTGAACGAGATCGTGACCGCGGGCTGCTGGCCCTGGTGATTGATCTGAAGCGGCCCGACCGTCGGCACCAACTTGGCCACCGCATCCAGCGGGATGGTCTGGTTGTTCGCGGTCTTCATGTAGAGCTTGGACAGGTTCGAGGGGTCGACGCGAAACTGCGGCTGCACCTCGAGAATGATCTGATAGTCGTTCGACGGCATGTAGATGGTGCCAATCTGCCGGCCGCCATAGGCGTTGTAGAGCTGATTGCGAACGTGATCGACGGTGATGCCGTAGACCGCGGCCTTCTCGCGGTCGATCTCGACGGTCATTTGCGGATTCTTGATGTAGAGATCGGTGGTGACGTCGAGCAGCCCGGGAATCTTGGCGATCCTGTCGCGCATTTCCGGCGCCACCCGGTAAAGCGATTCCGTATCGCCGCTCTGCAGGGCGTATTGGTACTGGCTCTTGGACAGCCGACCGCCGATGTTGAGGTTCTGGACGCTCTGGAAAAACGCCTGCATCCCCGGCACTTCCGTGGCCTTCTGACGCAGGCGCGCCATCACCGCCGGCGCCGCTTCCCGATCTTTTCTTGGTTTCAGCGCGATGAACAGCCGCGCATAATTGGTGGTGACGTTCGGACCGCCCGCCCCTACCGTGCTGTTGATATATTGTACCGCCGGGTCCTTGCTGAGAAGATCGGCCAGTTCCTTCTGGCGTACCGTCATGGCCTCGAACGACGTGTCGGTCGCGGCTTCGGTCGTACCGAACAGAAAGCCGGTGTCTTCCTGGGGAAAGAATCCCTTGGGCACGACGACGTAGAGCGCGACGGTGCCGGCGAGCGTCGCCAGCGTCACCACCAGCATCATCGGCTTGCGGGCAAGCACCCAGTCGAGCGACCATTCGTAGGCACGAAGCCAGGAATCGAACATCCGCTCGAACACCCGCAGCACGATGTTCGGTTTCCTGGTCTCGTCGTGGGCCTTCAGCACGCGCGCGCACAGCATCGGCGTCAGCGTCAGCGAAACGAAACCGGAAACCATGATTGCAACCGCGATCGTGACCGCGAATTCGCGGAACACGCGGCCGACAATGCCGCCCATCAGCAGCACGGGAATGAACACCGCGATCAGCGAGAAGGTAATCGAAATGATGGTAAAGCCGACCTCGCGCGCGCCCTTCAGGGCCGCCTCAAACGGACGCATGCCATGTTCGATGTGGCGAACGATGTTTTCCAGCATGACAATGGCGTCGTCGACCACGAAACCGACCGACAAGGTCAGAGCCAGCAGCGTCATGTTGTTGACGGAGAAGTCCAGTACATACATGACCGCGAAAGTGCCGCAGAGCGAGATCGGCACCGCCAATGCCGGAATGAGGGTCGCGGAGGCCGAGCGCAGGAACAGGAAGATCACCAGAATCACTAGGCCGATGGCGATCAGCAGGGTTTCCTCGACGTCGGCAACGGATTGCCGGATCGACTGCGAGCGATCCATCGCGACCTGGATCGTCACCGACGGCGGAATCTGTGCGCGCAGCGACGGCAGCTTCGCCAGCACGCCGTCGACGACGGCGACCGTATTGGCGTCCGGCTGCTTGTAGATTGCCAGAACGATCGAGCGGGTACCGTTGAACCAGCTCGCGATCTTGTCGTTCTCGACGCTGTCATAGACACGCGCCACCTCGTCGAGCCGCACCGGCGAACCATTGCGCCACGCAACGATCACATGCCGGTAGTCGGCCGCTTTGGCCATCTGGCCGGAGGCCTGAAGCGCCACGTCCTGTTTCGGCCCGTTCAGCGTGCCGACCGGCGTGGACGAATTCGCGCGCGCAACCGCGGTCCTGATGTCATCCAGCGTCAGGCCGCGCGCCGCGGCGGCTTCAGGGTCGGCTTGCACGCGAACAGCGAATTTCTGACTGCCGAAAATCACGACCTGGGCAACGCCCTGGATCTGCGACAACGCCTGCGCGATGGTGATGTCGCCATATTCGTTGACCGCGGACAGCGGCAACGTTTCCGACCTCAGTGAGATGAACAGCACCGCGAATTCCGAGGGATTGACCTTCCGGAAAGTCGGCGGAGTGATCATCTCGATCGGCAGCCGGCGCTGCGCGATGGTCAGCGCGGTCTGCACGTCCAGCGCGGCGCCGTCGATGTTCCGGTTGAGATCGAATTGAATGATGATCGCGGTGGTGCCCTGCGAGGAGGTCGAGGACATCGACGAGATACCGGCAATGGTCGAGAGCTGGCGCTCAATCGGACCGGCGACGGAAGCCGCCATGGTGTCGGCGCTGGCACCCGGCAACGTCGCGGTCACCGCGATGGTCGGGAAATCCACCTTGGGGAGGGCTGAGACCGGCAGCAGCCGAAAGCCGAACACGCCGAAAGCGATGATCGTAGCCGTCATCAGGGCCGTCATGACCGGGCGGCGGATACAAAGCTCCGACAGGGTCATCGGTCAGGCCCCCGCTTTGGCGCCGCGCGGCGCGACCGGAGTCCCCTCCGACAACAACAGCTGCCCATCAACGATGACATCCTCGCCACCGGACAGCCCGCTCGCAATCACGGACGATCCCTGAAAGGTGCGGCTGACCGTCACCGGCTGAACGTGGGCCTTGCCGTCCTTCATGACGAAAACGAAATTGCCGCTCTGGCTGCGCTGCACGGCGGCCGTGGGCACCGTCACGCCGTCCTCGGTGCGAATGATGAGCCTGGTGTTCACCAGTGTCCCCGGCCACAGGGTCTCGTTCTCGTTGTTCATGATGCCGCGCACGGTGACCATGCCGGTGGTGGCATCGACCGTGTTTTCGACCATTGCCACCTTGCCGTCCTCGGATCGCTGGTGGCCCGGGATGGTGGCAATCACCTTTGAGCCCCCGGCCGCCATGGCGTCGCGCAGCTCGACCAAAGCGCGCTGCGGGATGGCGAAGGTCACATAGACCGGCGCCATCTGATTGATGACGGCGAGCGGCGCAGTATCGGCGGGCCGGACGAAATTACCGACCTTCACATTGGCGACGCTGATCCGTCCCGAAAACGGCGCGCGGATGGTCGTGTAGCTCTTCTGGACCCTCAGATTGTCCAGCGCGGACTGGTCCGCCTTGATGGTGCCGGTCAGGATATCGGCCTGGGTCTTGGCGTTATCGAGGTTGACCTGCGTGGTCGCGCCCTTGCCGATCAGGTCGCCGAAGCGCCGGACATCCCGTTGCGCGGCTTCGAGCTGCGCCTGATCCTTGGCGAGCACGCCCTCGGCCTGCTCGATCAGGGCGTCGATCTGGCGCGCGTCGAGCGTAAACAACAGATCGCCCTTGTTGACCTTGGCGCCGTCTTCGAAATGGACGGAGACGATGGTGGTTTCGACCCGCGATTTCAGCGCCACGCTGGAAATCGGCGTTACTGTTCCGATCGAATCGACATCGACCGGCACCGGCTTGCGCTCGGCCTTGGCCAGTTCAACCGACACCACGCGGGCCCGGGGCGGTCCCTGGACAATGCCGCCGCTCATCCATGACGTCCGGGTTACATAGGCCGCCAGCGCCGCGATACCGAGCGCGCCCGCCAGAATCATGAGGTTTCGTTTTTTCATCGCATTTCACGTCGGCCGGTCCACTGCGACCGGGACGGTCCGTTCCTGCCCCTTGATGGCGACCTTCCGCCTTATTCTAAACGGTTATCACAGCGCCGCCGCCCATGGTATGCCAGTGAACCCAAAATTTGTCGTTACCTGCCCGGAAACCCCTGATGCGTATTGCTACGTGGAACGTCAATTCGGTCCGGCAGCGGATCGACCATCTCCTGGTCTGGCTCAAGGATTGTGCGCCCGACATCGTCTGCCTGCAGGAGATCAAATGCGTCGACGAGGCGTTTCCGCGGCTGGAAATCGAAGCACTCGGCTACAATGTGGTCACCCATGGCCAGAAGACCTTCAACGGGGTCGCGCTGCTGTCCAAGCTGCCGTTCGACGAAACCAAATCGGGCCTGGCCGGCGACGACGAGGATGCCCACGCCCGGTTTCTGGAAGGCGTGGTCCCGCTGAAACGCGGCGTGCTGCGGATCGCCTGCCTCTATTTGCCCAACGGAAATCCGCCGGAGACCGAGAAATATCCCTACAAACTCAAATGGATGTCACGACTTTTTGAGTATTCGAAGCAGCGGCTTAAAGCGGAAGAGCCGCTGGTGCTGGCCGGCGATTTCAACGTCATTCCGGCGGCACAGGATGTCCATAACCCCGCCGCCTGGGTCAACGATGCCCTGTTCCGCCCGCAGACCCGGGAAAGCTTCCAGTCGCTGCTTGGGCTCGGGTTGACCGACGCGGTGCGCGCGGTCACCGATGCCCCCGGCCAATACACCTTCTGGGACTACCAGGCGGGCGCGTGGCAGAAGAACCACGGCCTGCGTATCGATCATCTGCTGCTGTCGGCACAGGCCAGCGACCGGCTGATCGACGCCGGCATCGACAGCTATGTGCGCGCCTGGGAGAAGCCGTCGGACCACGTGCCGGTCTGGATCGATCTCGACCTGGAGACGGCCTGACGGCAGCGATTTGAGCGTATGGCGGGCGCGTCTCGCCCGCGCCACGGACTGAGTTGGACTTCAGTCCTTGCGGCCCTGCACCCAATGCTCGAGCATCTGCAGCGCCATCGCCCGGTCGTTCTCGGACGCCCTGGCGATCGCCTTGTTGTAGCTTTCCTTGATCCAGATCTCGTCGGGCGCCGCGCTGTCGCGCGCCAGCGTCAGCCACATCAGCCCGCGGGCGCGCTGAGGCGGCATCTGATCGCCGTTGAACAGCATCTGGCCGAGCATGGCCTGCGCCTGATGCTGGCCCTTCTGGGCGGCAAGGCCGAGCCAGCGCGCGCCGTAGCGGAAATCGTCCCGCGACGAGCCGGCGCTCTTGAGATAGAGCCGGGCCAGATCGTATTGCGCGTCGGCATTGCCGAAATACGACGCGGCGTACGAGAACATCTCGCGCGCCCGGTCCGGATCCGACTTGATCTTCGAGTTGGGAATGCCCTTGAGGTAGTAGCGGCCGAGCGCCACGAAGGCGTTGGCAACGACCCCCGCCTGCGGCGCCGAGGGGCTGTCTTCGGCATGCTGGTTGGCAATGCGGCTGAAATATTCGAAGGCGCGCAGGTCGTCCTGGGCGACGCCATCGCCGTCGGCGTACATCCGGCCCAGTTTCCATTGCGCGATCGGGTGGCCGCCCTCGGCGGCATATTGCAGCGAGGTCAGCGAGGTGGTCGAGGCCGCCGGCGGAACCGCCTTCTTCAGGGCCGCTGCGGCGCCGGGCTGAGCCGAAACCACCGGAATAGCCGTATCCGCGTTGACCGGCGCACCGTCGAATCCGAATGCCGGAGCCGCAGGAGCGGCCCCTAAAATCAATGCAAAAATGATACGCCTAGATGTCCGCATAACACTGTTTCTCGTGCGCACCGCCCGGATGGGTTACAGCGCCATCCACCGCCGGCCCAACCTGCTGGGCATATTTCCAGAGCACCCCCGATGTATGATTGGTCTCTCGGGGCTTCCATTTGGTCTTACGTTCGGCGAGCTCGGCGTCGGTCAACTTTACGTTAAGAGTCCCGATGTCGGCGTCGATTTCGATGATATCGCCGTCCTGCAGCAGCGCAATCGGCCCGCCAATGGCCGCCTCCGGCCCGACATGGCCGATGCAGAACCCGCGGGTCGCGCCGGAGAACCGGCCGTCGGTGATGAGGGCGATCTTGCCGCCCATGCCCTGCCCGGTCAGCGCCGCCGTGGTCGAGAGCATTTCCCGCATGCCGGGACCGCCGCGCGGCCCCTCATAGCGGATCACGATGACCTCGCCCTCCTTGTAGGTCTTTTTCTGGACCGATTCGAAGGCATCCTCTTCGCGGTCGAAGCAGCGGGCCGGCCCGGTAAATTTCAAGTTCGACATGCCCGCGACCTTCACGATCGCGCCCTCAGGCGCAAGATTCCCCTTCAGGCCGACCACACCGCCGGTGACGGTGATCGGCTTGTCGGCGGGCCGCACCACGTCCTGGTGCGGATTCCATTTCACGCTCTTGAGGTTTTCGGCGATCGTCCGGCCCGTCACGGTCAAGCAATCCCCGTGCAGGTAGCCATTGTCGAGCAGCGTCTTCATCAGAAGCGGTATGCCGCCAACCTCGAACATGTCTTTGGCGACATAACGGCC
>JBAQER010000407.1:0-5767 GCA_049286845.1 Bradyrhizobium sp. | reverse complement strand
GGCCTGAGGCCTTCATCTCGTTGATGATCCAGTCGCGGCCCTTGTCGATGATCGCCTTGGTGCCGTCCCAGGCGCCGCGGCGGCGCGCACCCTCGAGGCCCCAGTCGTGGAGGCCGTAGAGGTTCTTGAAGATGCGGTCCTTGTCAGCGAGCATGACGTGAAGCTTCCTAAGGTCAGCGATTGGACTGCATGTAGGCGAGCCCTGCGGCGCATCCGCCGAAGGTCAGCGCCCAAAGCAGGCTTGATTCAAGCGTCGCGCTCAGCGCGTAACGCTGCAGCAGGAAAATGAACGCGGCCGCCGCCACCGTATGCAGAGCGATATAGCGCCAGTGCTTCATCGTACCGACACTCCCCTGTCCGGCCGCTTGCGATGTGCGGTCACGCTTCATGTGGTTTCCTTCAGCGTGGTCGGCCCGCCCATTGGCGCCGAGAACTGCCGGTCGATTTGCGGTCCCGGCTTCGGCGGATTGCCGGAGGCAAAGCCGTCCAGCACCTTGCCGAAGCTTTCCTTGGTCAGATCCTCGTAGGTGTCCTTCCAGATCAGCACCATCGGCGCGTTGACGCAGGCGCCGAGACACTCGACCTCTTCCCAGCTGAAATTGCCGTCCTTGGACAGGTGGAAGGGATCGTGGTGGATGCGGCTCTGGCACACCTCGATGATGTCGCCGGCGCCGCGCAGCCGGCACGGGGTGGTGCCGCAGACCTGCACATGCGCTTTCTTGCCGACAGGCTGCAGCTGAAACATGGTGTAGAAGGTCGCGACTTCGAGCACCCGGATGTAGGGCATTTCGAGCAGGTCCGCGACCGCGCGGATCGCCGCTTCCGAGACCCATCCTTCATGCTGTTCCTGGACCCGCCACAGGAGCGCAATCACGGCCGAGGCCTGACGGCCTGCCGGATATTTGGCGATCTGTTGTTTTGCCCAAGCAAGGTTCTCCGCTGTAAACGTGAAGCTCGCGGGCTGAAGTTCCTTCGGTGCAAGGCGGCGGACGGACATGGTCTCTCAGTCTCTCATTGCGCGCGGCGCTTGGCGTTCAGTGCGCTGATCCGCTCCAGCCAGAAAGCGCTTGCGGTGCCGAACACGTTATAGCCAACGTGGGTTGAAACCTTGATGCGATCGAGGATCGAAAGCTCGGTCACCGTTTCCATGCGACTTGAGCGGGGATCGTAGACGATCAGCTTGAGCGGCGTCTGTTCGAGGATGTAGCGCGACACGGTATGATGCGGATCGTTGCCGTGCTCCTCGCACAGCAGCACGCTGTCTCCCTGCAACAGCCGCGTGCCGCCCTTGATGGCCTCGATCTCGACGCCTTCGACGTCGAGCTTGATCAGGAATTTTCCGCCGGCGGCAATCTTGCCGTCGTCGAGCAGGTTATCGAGCGCGATCACCGGCACGTCCTCGCCGCCGTCAGCGGCGGCGCCGGCGATGCTGAGCGCTTCGTGCTTGGTCCCGGACAGCCGCGCAGTGCCCCGCGCCGCGCCGATCGCGCATTTCATCGCTTCGAAACGATTACCGTTGATCTCGGCGTTGTGCTTGAGCTTGGCGAAATTCTGCGACGACGGCTCGATCGCGATCGCCTTGTGCGAGCCGTAGGGCGAGCTCGAGACCAGCACCGACCAGTAGCCGTAATTGGCGCCGCAATCGAGCAGCGTGTAGTCGGCATCGGCGGAATCCCGAAACAGCAACTCGAGTTCGTTTTCATAGGAGAACGAGCGGTTGAGCAGCTTGCTCCAGTAGCCATCGCCATAGGGAAACGCGAAGGTCGCGTCCGCGTTGAGCCTGATGTCGATGTCGCGCTCGGGCAGCGTCTTGCGCAGGAGATTGGCGCACATGTTGTAGCCGCGATGCGAAAACGACGACGCCACCTTCGAACCCATCGACAGGGCAACCGCGGCCATACGCTCCCACGCATTTGCGCCCTGGAGCACCCCGGTAGCCCGGTCAAACTGGATGGGCGGCATCGCCATCACCGATCGACCTCTCCGAACACGATATCGAGCGAGCCGAGGATGGCGGAGACGTCGGCCAGCAGATGGCCCTTGCAGATGAAATCCATCGCCTGCAGATGGGCGAAGCCCGGCGCGCGGATCTTGCATTTGTAGGGCTTGTTGCTGCCGTCGGCGACCAGATAGACGCCGAATTCGCCCTTCGGCGCCTCGACCGCGGCATACACCTCGCCGGCCGGCACGTGGAACCCCTCGGTGTAGAGCTTGAAATGGTGGATCAGCGCTTCCATCGAGCGCTTCATCTCGCCGCGGCGCGGCGGCGCGATCTTGTTGTCTTCGACGACAACCGGCCCCTGCCCGTCCGGCGCGCGCAGCTTGGCGATACACTGCTTCATGATGCGCACCGACTGGCGCATCTCTTCCATGCGGATGCAGTAGCGGTCGTAGCAATCGCCGTTCTTGCCGATCGGAATATCGAAATCCATCTCGGCGTAGCATTCATAGGGCTGCGCCTTGCGCAGATCCCAGGCCGCACCCGAGCCGCGCACCATCACGCCGGAGAAGCCCCATTCCCAGGCCTGCTTCAGCGTCACCACGCCGATGTCGACGTTGCGCTGCTTGAAGATGCGGTTGCCGGTGAGCAGCGTCTCGAGATCGGCGACCACCCGCAGGAAGGGATCGCACCAGGCGTCGATATCGTCGATCAGTTTCGGCGGCAGGTCCTGGTGCACGCCGCCGATGCGGAAATAAGCCGCATGCATGCGGCTGCCGGAAGCGCGCTCGTAGAACACCATCAGCTTTTCGCGCTCTTCGAAGCCCCACAGCGGCGGGGTCAGCGCGCCGACGTCCATCGCCTGCGTGGTGACGTTGAGCAGATGGGACAGGATGCGGCCGATCTCGCAGTACAGCACCCGGATAAGCTGCCCGCGGCGCGGCACCGTAATACCCAGCAGCTTTTCCGCCGCGAGGCAGAACGCGTGCTCCTGGTTCATCGGCGCGACATAGTCGAGCCGATCGAAATACGGAATCGCCTGCAGATAGGTCTTGTGCTCGATCAGCTTTTCAGTGCCGCGATGCAACAGCCCGATATGTGGATCGACACGGGCGACGACTTCGCCGTCAAGCTCCAGCACGAGACGCAAGACGCCGTGCGCAGCCGGATGCTGCGGCCCGAAGTTAATCGTAAAGTTGCGAAGGTTTTGGCTCTGCTCGTTCATGATCAGACTTTCGGCCCCGCCTTCTCATCGCCGGGCAGCATCGGATAGTCGGCGCCTTCCCACGGCGAGAGGAAATCGAACTTGCGGAATTCCTGGTTGAGGCGGACGGGTTCGTAGACCACCCGCTTCTCCTGGTCGTCGTAGCGTACTTCGACGAAGCCGGTGAGCGGGAAATCCTTGCGCAGCGGGTGGCCGTCAAAACCGTAGTCGGTCAACAGCCGCCGCATGTCCGGATGACCGGTGAAGATCACCCCGTAGAGATCGTAGGTCTCGCGTTCGAACCAGTCGGCGCCGGGAAATTCCTCGATGATCGACGGCACCTGGGTGGTCTCATCGGCTTCCGCGCGCAGGCGGATGCGCTCGTTCAGCGTCGGGGACAGGAAGTGATAGATCACGTCGAAGCGCTTTTCGCGGCCGGGATAATCCACCGCGGTGACGTCGATCAGGCTGACGAAGCGGCAACCGGGATCGTCACGCAGGAACTTGACGACATCGACGATCTTGCCGGCCTGCACCGTCACCGTAAGCTGATTGAACGCCACCTTGTGGTCGATCGCGGCACCCGCAAGTGCGCCAACGATCGTCTGCCCCAGGGCGTCGAGCCTGCCGTCGTCCATACCCAAACCCTTAGCGTTCGATGGTTCCAGTGCGCCGGATCTTCTTCTGCAGCAGCATCACACCGTAAAGCAGCGCTTCCGCCGTCGGCGGGCAGCCGGGCACGTAGATGTCGATGGGTACGATGCGGTCGCAGCCGCGCACCACCGAATAGGAGTAGTGATAGTAGCCACCGCCGTTGGCGCACGATCCCATCGAGATGACGTAGCGCGGCTCCGGCATCTGGTCGTAGACCTTGCGCAGCGCCGGGGCCATCTTGTTGGTAAGGGTGCCCGCGACGATCATCACGTCGGACTGCCGCGGCGAAGCACGCGGCGCAAAGCCGAACCGTTCGGCATCGTAGCGCGGCATCGACATCTGCATCATCTCGACCGCGCAGCATGCGAGACCGAACGTCATCCACATCAGCGATCCCGTGCGCGCCCAGGTGATCAGGTCATCGGTGGCGGTGACGAAGAAGCCCTTGTCGGACAGTTCGTGATTGACCTCGAGAAAATACGGGTCATTGGCGCCGACCGGCCGGCCGGTGCGCGGATCGAGGATGCCGGTGGCGGCAGGTGCTACCGCTGGTGCAAGTCCCGGCGTTGCGGCGGTGGGGCTCAATCCCATTCGAGCGCGCCTTTCTTCCATTCATAGGCAAAGCCGACAGTGAGGACGGCGAGGAAAACCACCATCGACCAGAAACCGGTGGCCCCGAGTTTCCCGAACGCCACCGCCCAGGGAAACAGGAATGCCACTTCGAGGTCGAAGATGATGAAGAGGATGGCCACCAGATAGAACCGGACGTCGAACTTCATGCGGGCATCGTCAAAAGCGTTGAATCCGCATTCATAGGCGGACAGCTTTTCCGGGTCGGGCTGCTGGAAGGCCAGAAGGAAGGGAGCGATCAGCAGCGCCAAACCGATCAGGGCTGCGACCCCGATAAACACCACAAGGGGAAGGTAATTCTGCAGAATGCCGGTCATCGGCGGTGCCTTTATTCCGCGGTTTCTGGGGACCGCAGATTCGTTAATTGGAATTGTTCTGAGCCTTAGCGCAGCGCAACAAGGGGCGCAAGACAAGCTATTTTTGGGGCTCCGTCCGGCCCAGATGCGGCGGGATAACTCGGGAATGCCGGATGCATCGATGGATAATTGCGGCCGATCGACGCCAACTCGAGCACCGACTGCTCCCCGGGTAACTGCAAGATTTGACCGGGATCAAAGACACAACAGCCCGGAAAGCCGCGGAACACATGACCCCGGTGCCATCGCGATTGTCGGACGCCGCCGGCGGATGAGCCCACTCGCCAGGCGAGCATCGGGCCGAGATCCGCTGACGCCGGTTGCGACCATACTCGGCGCCCTGTCGTTCGTGTGGGCGGCACGCTGCATCCGCGACGATATCCAGCGGGCAACCTGACCTTCTCCGTCAGACGGACCGGCGGGAACCCGAAATAACCCGGAAATACCCACGAAACCATTTTGGGGAACCCACGAAACGATCCTGAAACAGAGCCGGCGTACGTCTGCAGCCAACGACGAGGCGGCAGAAGTCGCCGGGAGGCTCAGATGAACCATTCAATTCACTCGGCGGACCGCTCCACCCACCTGAAGATCGTAGTCGTCGCCCTCGTGGCCGGCATCGCGGTGGCAGCCTTCGGGATCTCCGCCCGCACCAACTCGTCGGATTACACCCAGACCGCTCACGTCGTTAAGGCCGGCAAGCTGATGACAGTGACGAGCTCCAACGCCTCGCTGGTCCGCTAGGGCAAGTCCGAAAATCCAACGATTTGGCAGGTGGCCGCCCTTTGGGCGGCCTTTTGCATTTTGGCCGCGCTCCTCACCCCTGGAATGGACGAAAGGGCTGTCTTTACTGGCTTTGCATGGCGTCCCGTATCTTCGCGCAGGCGATTCCGACCGTGTAGACCTGAATTCCCTCGACCACGCAATGCTCCGGCTTCAATTCCAGCAATCCAGCTGACGTCTTTGCGTTGAGCTTCTCGGAGG
>JBAQER010000406.1:0-1674 GCA_049286845.1 Bradyrhizobium sp. | reverse complement strand
CTGAGGAGGCCTGAAAGGCCGTCTCGAAGCACGAGGGCATTGAGCGTTTTTGTGGCCATCCTTCGAGACGCAGGCTGCGCCTGCTCCTCAGGATGAGGTCCGTCTGTTAGGCACGAGGAGAAATTCATATGGCCCCGGCACCCGTTATCCGCCTGCATCCCGATGATGGCGTGCTGATCGCGCGCGCGAGCCTGCCGGCCGGCATGGTTGTGGCCGACGGCGTGACCACGCTCGATCGGATTCCGGCCGGCCACAAGGTGGCGATCCGCGGAATCGCAGTGGGCGAGCCGATCCGCCGCTACGGCCAGATCATCGGTTTTGCCACCGCGCCGATCGCGCCGGGCCAGCATGTCCACACGCAGAATTGCGGCATGGGCGATTTCTCCAAGGACTACGCCTTCGGCGTCGACGTGAAGCCTGTGCCGAACTTCGATCTGCCCGCGACCTTCGAGGGTATCCGCCGTCCCGATGGACGGGTGGCGACCCGCAACTATATCGGCATTCTCACTTCGGTGAACTGCAGCGCGCATGTCGCCGGCATGGTCGCCGACGTCTTCAAGAAAAATCCGTTCACCGGCGACAATCCGCTGGCCGATTTTCCCAATGTCGACGGCGTGGTCGCGCTGACCCACAAGACCGGTTGCGGCATGACGCAGGACGAGCCGCTGACGCTGCTGCGGCGCACGCTCGGCGGCTATGCGCGGCATGCGAATTTTTCCGCCGTGATCGTGCTGGGGCTGGGCTGCGAGGTCAACCAGATCGGCGGGCTGATGCAGGAGCAGAAACTCGCCGGCCGTTTGCGTGCGATGGACATCCAGGAAGTCGGCGGTACCCGCAAGACCGTGGAAGCCGGCGTCGCCTTCGTGCGCGAGGCGCTGACGGACGCCAACAAGGTGAAACGCGAATCCGTATCCGCGAGCGAGTTGACGGTGGCGCTGCAGTGCGGCGGCTCCGACGGATACTCCGGCGTCTCCGCCAATCCGGCGCTGGGCGCTGCGAGCGATCTTCTGGTGCAGCATGGTGGCACCGTGATCCTGTCGGAAACGCCGGAGACCTACGGCGCCGAACATCTGCTCACGCGCCGCGCGGTCAGCCGTGAGGTCGGCGAGAAGCTGGTGGGGTTGATGCGCTGGTGGGAAGAATACACCAAGCGGGAAGGTGCCGAGATGAACGCCAATCCGAGCCCCGGCAACAAGGCCGGCGGGCTCACCACGATCCTGGAAAAATCGCTCGGCGCGATGGCGAAAGCCGGCACCACCAATCTGGTCGACGTTCTGAATTACGCCGAAGCCGTCACCAAGAAGGGTTTCGTCTTCATGGACACGCCGGGCTACGACCCGGTCGCGGCCACCGGGCAGGTGGCCGGCGGCGCCAACCTCGTCTGCTTCACCACCGGCCGCGGCAGCGTGTTCGGCTGCAAGCCCGCGCCCTCGATCAAGCTCGCCACCAACTCGGCGATGTACAAGCGGATGGAAGACGACATGGACGTCAATTGCGGCACCATCCTCGACGGCGAGGAGACGGTGCAGCAATGCGGCCAGCGCATCTTCGACCTGATGCTGAAGACCGCCTCGGGCCAGCCGACCAAGAGCGAGAGCTTCGATTTCGGCGGCGCCGAATTCGCGCCCTGGGTGCTCGGGGCGACGATGTAAGGGAGCGAATGGCGAATAGCGA
>JBAQER010000405.1:0-9833 GCA_049286845.1 Bradyrhizobium sp. | reverse complement strand
CGGCCGAGCGACTGAACCCCACCGCCGCGCTGGCGGTCGTCCGCGTCGTCGTCGATATCGGCCTGCGGAGGTTTCACGAGCTTGGCGATCGCTGCCTTGCGCGGGCTTGCCGGCTTCTCATTGGCCTTTGGCTTGGTACGCGGTCTCACAGATCTTGTCTCCACGCGACGGTGCCGCACTCTATCAGGCCATCGGAACGGCTGAACAGCGCCCTGATCATCCTCGTCAGCGTGGGTCGAGCATACCACAATATCAATTGACGTACAGTATTATGAGAAATAGGTTTCGCGCGCCGGGCGGCAATGTCACAGACGAGCCGCAGACATGGGTAGTTGAGCGAGCAGGAGAGTAAGGCAATGGCGGCAGGTAATACGCTCAATGGTGCCCAGGTTATCGTCGATTATCTGATCCAGGAGAAAGTGCCGCAGGTGTTCGGCCTGTGCGGTCACGGCAATATCCAGTTCATCGACGCGCTCTATGAGCGCTCCGACGAACTCAAGACCATCTCGGTGCATCACGAGAGCGTCGCCGGCTTCATGGCGGACGTCTATTACCGTGTTTCGGGCCGGCCGACCGCCACCTTCACCTCCTGCGGCCCCGGCTCGGCGAACCTGCCGATCGCGCTCGGCAATGCGTTTCTCGATTCGGTGCCGTTCCTGGCGGTGACCGGCAACGTGCCGACCAGCCAGTTCAACCGCGGTGCGTTCCAGGAATTGTACCGGCATTATCAGGCCGACTTTCCCTCCACGGTGCGGTCCTATTGCAAGAAGGTGTTCCAGCCGACGCGCGGCGAGATGGTGCCGCTCGCGGTGCGGCAGGCCTGGAAGACCATGACGACGGGCCGTCCGGGGCCGGTTGTGCTGGATGTTCCCTTCGACGTCTTCATGGAATCGGCCGCCGAGGAGGCGCCGAATGCGAAGGCCTGGAACGGCAATATTTCGAGCCGCTGCGGCGCCGATCCGGAAGGCGTGGTGACGGCAGTCGACATGCTGCTCGGCGCCGAGCGGCCGGTGATGATCGTCGGCCAGGGCGTGCGCTATGGCGGCGCGGCCGAAGAATTGCTGAAGCTCGCGGAGCGGCTGCAGATTCCGGTGGCGGCGTCGGCCTCGGGCCTCGGCGCCATCGACTGCAATCATTCGCTGGCGCTCGGTCTCGTCGCGCGCGCCGGCCATTACCAGGCCAATCATGCGACGCGCCAGGCCGACGTGCTGCTGGCGATGGGGATGCGCTTCGACGATCGCACCTCGAGTTCCTGGATCCCGGGTTATTCCTTCAACATTCCGCCGACGCAGCTCATTCACGTCGACATCGATCCGGACGAGATCGGCCGCAACTATCCAGTCGCGCTCGGCCTGATGGCCGATGTGCGTACCTTCCTGCGGCAGGTTCATGCCGAACTCGACCGCCGCGCCGACCTCACCAAGCGCGCCGATGCCCGCAAGAAATGGCTGGCGCAGATCGACACCTATCGCCAGGAATGGGACAAGTTCGTCGCCCCCGGTTTTTCCGACGACACCACGCCGATCAACCCGCAGCGCGCCGCGCTCGAGATCGACAAGGCGCTGCCGGAAGACGCGATCCTGGTCTCCGACATCGGTGTGCACCACAACTGGCTCTTGAGTTTCTGCAAGCCGAAACGGCCGGACTCGCTGATCGGTTCGATGGGGTTCGGTCCAATGGGCTTTGGCGTTGCCGGCGTGATGGGCGCGAAGTTCGCGGCTCCCGACCGGCCTTGCGTATCGGTGTGCGGCGACGGTGCATTTTTCATGCATGCCAACGTGCTGGGAACCGCGGTCGAATATAATCTGCCGGTGGTCTGGGTGGTCTGGAACAACTACGCCTATGCTTCGATCCGCGGCCTGCAGCGCGGCTATCTCGGCGGCCGCGAACTCGCCACTGACTTCCACGATCCGACCACCGGCGCGCGTTACAATCCGGACTTTGCCGCCATGGCGCGCTCCTGCGGCGTCGAAGGCGTCCGCGTCGATCGCGCCGGCGATATCGGCGAAGCCATCCGCAAGGGCATCGCCGCCAACAAACCCTATCTGATCGACGTCGATATTGCAGCCGACATCAACCCCGCCGGCGCCGGCATCTGGGAGCTTCCGGGTCTCGGCCGAAGCAAGCCGGGCATCGGGACGCGATTCGATCCGACCTGATCAAAGCCCGCGCCGATGCTGCTCTCAATTCCGCCAACAACATAACATCGAGGAAACAGCATGTTGCTTGCAGGCAAGAAGGTCGTCGTCGTCGGAGGTTCATCCGGTATCGGTCTTGCGACCGCCGAGCTCGCCAAGCGGGAGGGCGCCGATGTCATCATTGCATCCCGCAATGCCGAACGCCTCAATGCGGTTGCGGAAAAATCAGGGGTGAAGGCGATCCCGGCGGACGTCACCAGCGACGAGAGCGTCGCCAGCCTTTTCCGCGCCTGCGGCCAGGTCGACCATGTCGTCGTTACGGCGGCGCAACTGCGCACCGGCCCTTTCAAGACGGTCGCGATGGAAGACGTGCGCGCCACCATGGAAGGCAAGTTCTGGGGTGCGTGGCGCGTGGCGCGATCGGCCGACATCCGCCCCGGCGGATCGCTGACGCTGGTCTCGGGATTCCTGAGTGTCCGGCCCCGGCCGAACTCCGCTATTGTCGGCGCCGCCAACGGCGCGATCGAGTCGCTGGCCCGGAGCCTCGCGCTCGAACTCGCGCCGGTGCGGGTCAATGCCGTCTCGCCGGGGATTATCGACACGCCGATCCGCGCCGCGATGCCGGAAGAAGCGCGCCGCGACATGCTCGCGAAGACGGCGGCCGGCCTGCCCGTCGGCCGCGTCGGCGTGGGCGAAGATATCGCGCGCCAGATTCTGGCGTTCATGACGATCGGTTTTGCGACGGGGTCGATCGTCTATATCGATGGGGGCGCGCTGATCGCCTGATCTTGGAGAAGGAATAACGACCATGACCTCAGAAAGTAACGGCGCCTTCATCCGCAACATCGCCGAAGTACCCTGGCGCGAATTTCCCAATCACTTCGGCGGCGCGCTGTCGAAGCCTCTGGTGATGCCGGAGACGGCGGGCTCGCGTCACCTGGATTACCGGATCTCGATGTATCAGCCGATGGCGCATGTCGCGAGGCACAAGCATCAGGTTCAGGAGCAGATCTATCACGTGCTCGAAGGCGAAGGGCTGATGGAGATCGCCGGCAAGAACCACGTCGTGCGCAAACATGATTTCATCTTCCTGCCGCCCGGCGTCGAGCATGCCATCTCGAATTCGGGCCTGGTCGATCTGGTGTTTCTGGTGATCACATCGCCGGTCACCGACGACGGCAAGGTCGTCTAGCTGCATCTTCAACCGCGCGGTCCAAGCATGATGCCGGCTTCCGACGCCTACGATGTCATCGTTATTGGCGCCGGCGCGGGTGGCATGACGGCCGCCGCTGTCGCCGCCGCGGAGGGGCTGAGCGTTCTCCTGATCGAGAAGACCGAATTTGTCGGGGGAACGACGGCGTGGTCGGGCGGGATGATCTGGATCCCCGATAATGCCATGATGAAGCGGGCAGGCTTGCCCGACAGCCCGTCCGATGCCGCCGATTACCTCGCCAGCACCGTCCCCGAAATCGAAAACGCGGAGCTGAGGGAGACCTTTCTTTCGCGCGGTCCGGAGGCGATCGAATATCTCGAAGCGAACACCGAAGTCCGGCTGCAGCCGGTGAAGGTCTATCCCGACTATTATCCGGACAAGCCGGGCGCCACGGCCGGTGGCCGCGTGGTCGAGCCTGCCAGCTTCGACGGCGCAAGGCTCGGGGAGAAGTTTGGGCGGCTGCGTCCGCCGTTGCCGGAATTCACCTTGTTCGGCGGCATGATGGTCAATCGGCTCGACATTTCGCACCTGCGCAAGATCGGGCGTTCGCTCCGCTCCACCCTGCGTTCGCTGCGCCTGATTTCGCAATATGCGATGCAGCGCCTTCGCGCGCCCCGGGGCACCACGCTGCATCTGGGCAATGCGCTGGCGGCGCGCCTCTATGCTTCGCTGCTCGTGCGAAAGGTCGAGACCCTGTTCGGTACAGATGTCGAGCAGTTGCTGATCGACGGCGATGCCGTTCGCGGTGTGCGGATCAAGGGTCCATCCGGCGCCCGGTCGATCGCCGCGCGCAAGGGCGTCGTGCTGGCGACCGGCGGATTTTCCCATGATGCCGAGCTTCGCAAGCGGTTCTTTCCTGATACTGCGGGCTCTATTTCCGCGACGTCGCCGGCCGGGACCGGCGACGGTTTGCGTCTTGCCATGGCCGGCGGCGCTGACATCGGCACACGCGTTGCGGATCCGGCTTATTGGGCGCCTGCGTCGCTGTTCCGGCGCGCGGACGGCAGCTGGGGCGTTTTCCCGCATACCGTTACCGACAGGGCGAAGCCTGGCGTGATCGCGGTCAATGCGTCGGGCAGGCGCTTCGTCAATGAGGCGTTGTCCTATCACGAGTTCGTCCGCGCCATGCTCGCCGACGGCAACGAAATCACGGGGCGTCCGTTCTACCTGATCTGCGACCGCCAGTTTCTCTGGACTTACGGGCTCGGCCGTATCAGGCCTTTTACCTGGCGGATCAGGCGATACGTCAGGACTGGCGAGTTGATCGAGGCGCAAAACATCGACGCGCTTGCCGATTCCATCGGCGCCGAAAAGTCGGCGCTCTCGGGGACCGTGGACAGGTACAACGCGGATGCTCGGCAGGGGCTCGACCCGGAATTCGGGCGCGGCAGCACGATCTATCAGCGCCATCTCGGCGACGCTGGCCACTTGCCCAATCCGTGTGTCGCACCGATCGAGCATGCGCCATTCTACGCGCTCCGCATCTATCCGGCGGATCTCGGCACCGCTGTTGGCCTCAAGACGGATATTCATGCGAGAGTCCTGGGCAAGAATGGCGCTCCGATCGCTGGCCTTTATGCATGCGGCAACGACATGGGTTCGATCATGAACGGAAACTATCCGGGACCCGGCATCACACTCGGACCGGCTCTGACGTTCGGCTACATCGCCGGGCGTCACTTGGCGCAGACCGATGCAACGCCGCCCGCGCGGCAAGGAGGACGAGCATGACCAACGCAGCCGCGGGCTTTGGCGTGAACACATACTCCTACATCTTTGGCGACAGCGCCGCCGACACTGTCGCGCGACTCGCGGACCAGGGTTACGGCGGGGTCGAATTGATGTTTTTTCCGGGCCATCTCTGGCCGGCGGAACTCGACGCCGCGGCGCTGCGCAGCTTGCGCAATCTCTGCGAAGCGCGGCTGCGGCTGGTGTCCGTCAACATGCCGAACGTCGACTTGAATATCGCCGCGGCCGCCGAGGAAATGCGGACCTACACCCTCGATCTCTTGGTTCAGTTCGTCCGCTGCGCCGGTGAGCTCGGCGCCGGCGGGATCATTGTCGGCCCCGGCAAGCCCAATCCGCTGTTTCCGATGCCGCGCGACCGCATGGTCTCCCATTTCTATCGCGCGCTGGACCGGCTTGCGCCGCTGGCGCGGGAGGTCGGCACCAAGCTCTTGATCGAGAACATGCCGTTTGCGTTCCTGCCGGACGCGGAGTCGTTGATGAACATCGTCGACGGTTACGGGGACGACAGCATCCGCGTTATCTACGACGTGGCAAATGCTCATTTCATCGGCGAATCGCCCGTGGAAGGATTGCAGCGCGTCTGTGACCGCGTCAGCCTCGTGCATTTCTCCGATACGACGCGGCAGAGCTACAAGCACGATCCCCTCGGACGAGGCAACGTTCCGCTGGCGGGCATTGCCGATGTCATGAAGGAGATCGGCTGCACCGAGCTGCCGATGCTGGAAGTGATCTCGCACACGCCGGATGCCGATATTGCCGATAGCTGCAGGCGTCTCCAGCAGGCGGGGTTTGGCGCCAACACATGAGACCCGGCATATCAGGCCGCCACGTCCCAAAGCCGCGGTGAACCTCGCAGCAGCACGCTGCGGCCCTTGGGCGTGATGACCGGGCATTCGCCGTAGATGGCCGCGAGCTGCAGCGCGATGAGGCTCTTGACGACCCGCCGGTTTACAATTTGGCGTTCCGCCGCAGGCAGGCGAATCGCTTTCAGCGCTTCCCATTGATCCAGCGTCAGGTCGTAGTCGAGTTCCGCGTTCATGATCGCCTCAAAGAAGTTGTTCCGCGCGTGTCGTACAGAGACACCATGAACGGGATGCGACGACATTGAGTCCGGATTTCGATCAAGCCGCCGTTTAGAATCGTTGTGGATTGAAATGGGCGGCAACGCGGCCGTCACAATAAATTGTCTAAGGAGTCAGATCACCACCATGAGCCAACTCACGACCTCATCCTGGGTGTCCGTTGTTACAGATTCAATTTTCAAACACTGCGATTTCCAGGAAACAACTTCTTCTTCCAAGACACAACTTCGCGATCTCGCGGCCGGACATGCCCGAGTTTTGCTCTTGATTTCCGGCCCTCTTGATCAGAGGGCGCAGGGAAAGCCGGGTGCGCGCTGCACCCGCGGTCTCGTGTGCAAAAGTGTGCATCAAGAAACGCACACGAGCATACAGGTTCAGCGGAGGCAATCCGGCCTTCCCTGCGCAATGGTTTTACGGCTTACTCCGAGCTCTCCCCGGTGACCGGGCTTTCTTGCCACCGTCGCCCCTGAGAAGCTTGCTTCTCAAGAACTTGACACCAGCGTCGGGGTGCCAGGACCACACGGCTTCACCGTACGCTAGCTGCACGCCCGTCTCGCGTGCCGCCGCGTCCACCGCATCCCGCCCCGACGTCCGTGACGTTCGCGAAACGCCCCTCTGAGTGGGACGGGATGGCAAGAGATATAATTTTGATTTGCCCGACGGGTTAAGCGAAATATTTTTTCGCGAAGGGCTGGACAGAAAATCGGGTCAGGCAACTGATTTGCCCGTCGGGTAGTCACCAGCCCGTAAAATGAAAACTTATCCGATAATCAGACCTTAACGAGAGCCCGCTTAGCTGCACGCTGTCGCCAACGCGTTACGGCACGGAGAGCGCCCAGCCATGATGTCAGATCCGATCGATCGGGATTTCGCTGATGACGATCACGCCAGGGCGGAGATCGGCGCGGCGGTGAGGTATCTGCTCAGGGACACAACCGGCGGCGCGCGCGGCGATATCGTTCGGGAGATCATCGAGTCCATTCGCGGCGTCGCGAACGGACCGCTGCTGCCTCAACCTCGGAATCCACCGGACGTTCGCGCGGTGAAGCAGCCCGCCATGAGCGGCGTGACCTACAAGGCCTATGTCATCGACGCCTTCCGGCGCGACACGGACAGATGGCGCTCGACCATTCGCCGACTGGATGGCAAGAAAATCCGGGTCGCCATCCCGCCCTCGGTGGTCGACGAAGCCACGACCTCGGCCGATGCGCTCACCGCCGAGAAGGCCGTCGAGCTTGCCAGGAAAGCGATCGACGCCGGCGGGCTGATTTAAGCCGAAAACCCTTGCGGCCGATGCCGGCACCATCTCCCGAGCCTTGGTGGGAGATGCGTGTTCCTCCCCGCTATTTCTAGTGGCGTTGCGTCGCGCCGCAAGACTGGCTGTAATCGCGTGACCATGAGCACCAAGTCGCGCGAGGCCATCTGGGGCGGCCGCATCCGGGGCGCGAAAATCCGCGCCGACGGCGCGCGGGAAGCCGCCGCGAAAGCCATTCGCGAGGCCGACCGCGCCGAGGCGGAAGCCTGGTCGATCCGGATGGAAGGCTATGGCGGGCCGGCGCAGCCCGCGCCCACGATCGGGCAATGCCTCAACGGCGGCCTCGGCTGGCTCGAGGTCGAATGCAACCGCTGCAAGACGCGCGCGAGCCTGCCGCTGTCAGCCATCCGAAGGCCGCGCGATACCCCGCTGTGGAAACTGGAAGCGTCGCTGAAATGCCGCTCCTGCCGCAAGGGCCGCTACTGCCCGCCGGTGCACATGATCAAGCTGACGGCGACGCGGGAGATCACGCCGTACAAATGGGTGCATCCGGAGGAGGATCGGTAAGCCCGCCTCGGCGACGTCCAGCAAGTCCCCGCTTTCAGGCGACTTGCAGCGTCGGAATTTTCTTGATCGTTTCCCCGAGTTCCTGCTGCGCGTGGTGCAGGTCGTACCGCTTCTGCAGATTGAGCCAGAGATCCGGGCCATTTCCGCACAGCTTGCCGAGCCGCAAGGCCATGGCAGGGGTGACCGGCTGCTTCTCCGAAAGAATATCATAAAGCGTCTGACGCGACACGCCGAGCAGTCTGGCGATCTCCGTCTTGGACCGGACGAGCACCGGCAAAACCTCCTCGCGAAGAAGTTCGCCGGGATGCATGGGTGGCAAGCCGCGTTTCGGAAGCCTTCTGGTCATGAATCAGTCCTGTCCCTGGTCGAGAAAAACCGTTCGAGGGCCTTGTCCCGGAACGAGAGGATCATGTTGGCACTGTAAGGCAATGGCTTACGTCTATCAAGGAAGCCTTACGGCCGTTGCGGCCCAACTCTTACCGACGCGCTATTGACCCTGCCGGGCAAGCCCGGCACGATGGAACTATGCGTTTCGAGATTCTCGGTGAAATTTCCGACATCGAAACTTTCGCTACCGGATCCGGCATTCGCGAGATCGCGCGACTGCGAAGAATTTATGGACGCGGCCGCTGGCGCAAGCGCAAAGGCACTGCCCGCGTGCGATTGTCCGATGGCTCGATCCACGACGCTGAGCTACACTGGTACGAGGCCGCCGGGATCGGACGCAAGGAATTCAAGATCAAGCACCTGCTGTGAGACCATGACAAAGGCACAAGCAAAACAACTGGTCGTCTGCGTCGAAAACGACGGCTATGCCGTCTCGCTCGAGAAACGCAAAATCTACGTTGCGCTGCGCGATGCCGCAGCCGAGAAGCACGACATGCTGCGGATAGTCGACGAATCCGGCGAGGATTACCTCTATCCAAAGGCCTTCTTCCGCGCGATCGCATTGCCGCAAGCGGTCAAAAGGGCTGTGCTGGCGGCGTAGTGACGCCAAGCCGTCATTGCGAGGAGCCAACGGGTCGCGCGAACGCGCGCCCGATGACAGGCTCCGCGACGAAGCAATCCAGCTTTCTTTACGCGGCAAGCTGGGTGCACCGCACCGCCGGTGCACATCATCAAGCTGACGGCGACGCGGGAGATCACGCCGTACAAGTGGGTGCATCCGGAGGAAGATCGGTAGCTGTTCGGCGAACTCCCGTCCGCCGCAATGGCCGGACAGGAAATTGCGATTAAACTTCTACGCATTCATCATAACCCGATGTTGGGTTTGCCATGTGCATGAGGTCGTCGGAAATTGATCCGTCGATGTGTCAGGTACACCAGTGGTTTCTCGCGGGGGGATACTCTGATGAACGAAATTGCCCGGTTACGAGAACTGGAAGCCGATTGCCGCCGGCGGGCGCAGAGCGAGTCCGAAAGAAATGGTATTGGCTCGCGCAGGCCGCCAGGTATCGAACACAGGCCGCTCTCGAAGCTGCCGAAATGTCCACAGAACCGAACGCGCCTGAAGTCAAACTGGCAAGCTGGCCAATGGTCAGGGATGAAAGACGGCTGCATTAGCCGTTCACGCTGCAACGGCGGCCTCGAGGGATAGCGCGCATCCTCACTCAGCGCCGCGTGACCGCTTCCAGGATTTCTTTCGGACGGCGCTTGATCGCCAACAGATAGGCGGCCGCGGGAGCATCGGGCATGCGCCGCCCCTGCTCCCAGTTCTTCAGCGTGGAAAGCGGAATACGATATGCCGCGGCGAAGTGATGCTGCGACATCCGCAGCGAAAGCCGGATCGCCTTCACGTCCGGCAACTCGACCCCGGACACGCGCAACCC
>JBAQER010000404.1:0-3810 GCA_049286845.1 Bradyrhizobium sp. | reverse complement strand
CTACCTAGCCGTCCGCGCCGCGCGCGCTGGGCGGGGCATCTGTCCGATATGATGAGTGGGCAGCATCCATCCGGAAGGGCCCAAATCTCCTCAAGCCGCCTTGATCGCTTTCTCCACCCTCACGCCGCCGCCCTCCAGCAACATCACCCTGTTGAGGAGCTTCACCAGCGCATAGACGGCTTCGATCGCGGGCGCCGCCGTATTGGTCAGCTTTGCCATTTCCAGGATCGAACCGATCAGTGCCTCGGTTTCGAGCGAGCGGCCGGCTTCCACATCCTGCAGCATCGACGTCTTGTGCGCGCCGACCGCTTCCGCGCCGGCGATGCGCTTGTCGATGCTGACGCGGAAGGTCACGCCGAGCTTCTGGGCGATGTCCTGCGCTTCCTTCATCATGGTCGCCGCCAAAGCGCGCGTCTCGGCGAACTGGCAAATGTCCACCAGGGTGGCGTGGGTGAGCGCCGAGATGGGGTTGAACGAGAGATTGCCCCATGCCTTGAGCCAGATCTCCGAGCGGATATCCGGCAGCACCAGCGATTTCAGCCCGGCCTTGATGAAAACGTCGTGCAATTCCTTGACGCGTTCGGTCACCTTGCCGTCGAGTTCCCCGATCGGGAAGCGGTCACCCTCGACGTGGTGGATCACGCCCGGCGCCGTTGCCGCCGCTGCTGGATAAACCACGCAGCCGACAATGCGTCTTGGGTCGATATTCTTGGTGAGGACGCCCGAAGGATCAAGGCTCTCCAGCCGGTGATTGTCGTACTCGCCGCCGAGCCTCTGGAAATACCACCATGGCAGGCCGTTCTGCACCGTCAGAACGATGGTGTCGGGACCAAGCAGCGAATCGATGCCGCGCACCACCTGATCGAGGAAATGCGCCTTCACCGCCAGCACCACGATATCCTGCTTGCCGGCCTCGGCCGGCTTGTTGACGGCCTTCATTTTTGCGGTCTGGACCTTGCCGTCGTGCCACTCCAGCTTGAGTCCGTTCTTCTGGATCGCGGCGAGATGCGCGCCCTGGTCGATAACCGTGACATCCTCGCCCGCCAGCGCAAACTTTGCCGCCAGCAGGCCGCCGATGGCGCCGGCGCCTACCACGCAAATCTTCTTCTGCCTGGGCGGGGCGCCCAACAGATACGGACTGGGCAGCACCTGGTCGAAGACATTGCTGAGGCTGCCAACGCCGTCGATCACGATATCGACGACGTTATGAGCGTCAGCCATGGTGCCGGCGCCGAGCGAGGTGCCGCAGGCGATGATATCGCCCGGCATCAGCGTCACGTCCTTGGAAATCGCGGCGACGAGCTTGTGCGGCGGAAAGAACATGTCGGCGACAGGATAGTTCTGCCGCTCCTTGCCGTTCAGGATGGTCTTGATCGACAGCTTCATCGGGTCGACGCCGGTGGCGATCACCGGGCCGAACACGCCGAAAGTGTCGAAGCTCTTCGCGCGCGCCCACTGTTCGAACGACTTATCCTTGCGCAGGAGGTCGACGGCGGTGACGTCGTTCACGCATGTATAGCCGAAGATATAGTCGCCGGCTTCGGCTTCGCTGATGTTGAAGCATTTCTTGCCGATGACGACTCCGAGTTCGCCCTCGTAAATGATTTTTCCGGCATAGGTGGCGGGACGCTCGATCGGCTTGTTCGCGGGCCAATACGCATTCGGCGCCTTGAGAAACCACAGCGGCTCTTTCGGCTCCGTGAAATCGTTCTTGGCCGCGAGCTGGTGGAAATTGTTCCACAGGCAGATCATTTTCGACGGATCGCACGGCGTCAAAACCTGAACGGCTGAGAGCTTCAGCGTCTGGCCGCTCGGCTTCGCACCGGCGAACAGATCGCCGGTATGAACTGCGATGGTATCGCCTTCCAGCGTGCCGAATCCGGTCTTTCCTTCCTGCTCAAAGCCGATCCACTTTGCCATATGCGACCTCCCGGTACAATAGAGCCAGCGTCGTTCGAGTGCGCGGCCCTTCTTATTGTAGTCCTCATGCGCGGCCCTGTAACCATGCACTGCATCATTGGGAGCGCGGCCAAGACGCCATGTTTTTCCCGGCCGCAGGGAAGACGCCGCCACAAAATAAGAGGCGCCCCTCTCGGAGCGCCCCTTGCATTTTCAGGCCGTGACGTCGGCGGGAAAGCCCGCCGGCAACATCACTGCGAATAGTACATGTCGAATTCGACCGGATGCGGGGTCATCTCGAAGCGCTCGACTTCGGTCATCTTCAGCTCGATGAAGCTGTCGATGAAGTCGTCGTCAAACACGCCGCCGTTCTTGAGGAAGGCGCGGTCCTTGTCGAGATTCTCCAGCGCCTCGCGCAGCGAACCGCACACCGTCGGAATCGACTTCAGCTCTTCCTTCGGCAGGTCGTAGAGGTCCTTGTCCATCGCCGGACCCGGATCGATCTTGTTCTTGATACCGTCGAGACCGGCCATCAGCATCGCGGCGAAGCCGAGATACGGATTGGCCATCGGATCGGGGAAACGCACCTCGACGCGCTTGGCCTTCGGATTGGTGGTGTAGGGAATGCGGCAGGAGGCCGAGCGGTTGCGCGCGGAGTAGGCGAGCAGCACCGGCGCTTCATAGCCCGGGACCAATCGCTTGTAGGAGTTGGTCGACGGGTTGGTGAAGGCGTTGATCGCCTTGGCGTGCTTGATGATGCCGCCGATGTAATGCAGGCAGGTCTCCGAGAGGTCGGCGTACTTGTTGCCGGCGAATACCGGCTTGCCGCCCTTCCAGATCGACTGGTGGCAGTGCATGCCCGAACCGTTGTCGCCATAGACCGGCTTCGGCATGAAGGTGGCGGTCTTGCCGTAGATGTGGGCGACCTGATGGATGCAGTATTTGTAGATCTGCATCTGGTCGGCCATCAGCGTCAGCGTGTCGAACTTCATGCCGAGCTCATGCTGGGCGGAAGCGACTTCGTGGTGATGCTTCTCGACCTTGACACCCATCTTGGCCATCGCGCCGAGCATTTCCGAGCGCATGTCCTGCACCGAATCCTGCGGCGGAACCGGAAAATAGCCGGCCTTGGTGCGGATGCGGTGGCCGAGATTGCCGCCCTCATATTCGGTGTCCGAGTTGATCGGCAGTTCCGAAGAGTCCAGCTTGAAGCCGGTGTTGTAGGGGGTGGTCTGGTAGCGGACGTCGTCGAATACGAAGAATTCCGCCTCCGGCCCGAAGAACACGGTGTCGCCGACGCCCATCGACTTGACCATGGCCTCGGCCTTCTTGGCGATGCCGCGCGGGTCGCGGTTATAGGGCTCGCCGGTAGTCGGCTCCAGCACGTCGCAGGTGATGACCATGGTGGTTTCGGCGAAGAAGGGATCAATCGTCGCGGTGACGGGATCCGGCATCAGGCACATGTCGGATTCGTTGATCGCCTTCCAGCCGGCGATCGAGGAGCCGTCGAACATCGTGCCCTCGGCGAAGATGTCCTCGTCGATCATGCCGATGTCGAAAGTCACGTGCTGCCACTTGCCGCGCGGATCGGTGAAACGCAGGTCGACGTATTTCACGTCGTTGTCCTTGATCGATTTCAGGACGTCTTTGGCGGTCTTCATGAATACCCCTTTTGGCTTACAGGTCATCTCGGGCCGCGGGCGGCGACCGTCAGCCATGCTCAATACAATTGGGGCAGGCCCAATACAATATCAGAGTGCCGCCGAAAGCGGCGATTCAGATGGCGTCCAGCCCGGATTCACCGGTTCTGATGCGAATGGCTTCCTCGATGTTGGACACGAAGATCTTGCCGTCGCCGATGCGTCCGGTCTGGGCCGCGCGCCGGATGGCGTCGATCGCCTTCTCGACCAG
>JBAQER010000403.1:0-5478 GCA_049286845.1 Bradyrhizobium sp. | reverse complement strand
CGGCACAGATTGCCTTCGAGCTCTTCCCGGATGGTGTGGTCGGTCAGATCGTGGCCCTTGCGGTGGACGAGGTCGACCGCGGTCATGATCATGCCGGGCGTGCAGAAACCGCATTGCAGGCCGTGATGCTCGCGGAACGCCTCCTGCATCGGATGCAGCGGCGCACCGTCGGCGGCCAGGCCCTCGATGGTCCTGACTTCGTGGCCGTCAGCCATCACCGCCAGCGTGGTGCAGGATTTGACCGCCTTGCCGTCCAGATGCACGACGCAGGCGCCGCACTGCGAGGTGTCGCAGCCGACATGGGTGCCGGTCAGGCGCAGATTCTCGCGCAGGAACTGCACCAGCAGGGTACGGGGGTCGACATTGGCGTTGACGGGACTACCGTTCACAACAAGCGAAATCTTGGCCATTCAGCACTCTCTTCTTCTGCCCTGCTGCATTGCACAGCAAAACAGTCATTTAAAGTAATTCCAAAGCCATAATATGGGCCATCCCGGCAATGAGCAACCTCACCTTGGGCATGGCCAGATGTGACTTATGCGGACTTTGGCGGGACCCGCCTGTTGAGGGATCGGGTTCTCCAGACTAGTTTTGCACCGCCTTGGCGAAATTGGCGAAAAATTCATCGGCCAGTTTTTTGGCCGCGCCATTGATCAGCCTTTGACCGAGCTGGGCCAGCTTGCCGCCGATCTGCGCCTCGACGTTGTAGGTCAACAGCGTGCCGCCGTCCTTCTCTGCCAGCGCCACGGTTGCGCCACCTTTGGCGAAGCCTGCTACCCCGCCCTCGCCTTCGCCTGAAATCTTGTAGCCATTGGGCGGATCGAGATCGCTCAGCATCACCCGGCCCTTGAAGCGGGCCGAGACCGGCCCGACCTTCATCTTGGCGACCGCGCGAAAGCCGTTGTCTTCGGTCTTCTCCAGTTCCTCGCAGCCGGGGATGCAGACCTTGAGCACTTCCGGGTCGTTCAACTTGGTCCACACCGCTTCGCGTGTTGCCGCGAGCTGGACTTCGCCGTTCATCGTCATGGCCATCGTGGTGCCTCCCCAGTCGCTTTGCCTGTTGTCCCCCAAGTAAAGCACGCCCGGGCCAAAAGGAAGAGGCCGAACCGATCACAAGCGATGCATATTCGCAGCGCAACGGAGTTGCGCCGATGCCTCGGGATTGCCGGAGCCAGGCGGGAGGCCGAGGCCGCACGCGTGCTTCAGCGTGGAAAGAATCGCTGCATTGTTTGGACCGATAGCCTATCAAGGCTAGTCGCAAGCCCGGCTGCCCGCTTCGCTCGCCGACAAGAACAGGACCGCTCCGGAGAATCTTGATGCCGATGATCGATGCCGACGGTTGCCTGCTCAATGTATCCGTCGAAGGCCGCGACGGCGGACCGACGCTGATGCTGTCGAATTCGCTGGGCTGCACCTTGCAGATGTGGGAGCCGCAGATGAAGGCGCTCACCCAGCTGTTTCGGGTGATCCGATACGACCGGCGCGGCCACGGCAAGTCCAATGTGCCGCCCGGCCCATACTCGATGGAGCGCTTCGGCCGCGACGTGCTGGCGATCCTCGACGACCTCAACATCGAGAAGGTGCACTGGTGCGGGCTGTCGATGGGCGGCATGGTCGGACAATGGCTGGGGGCCAACGCGCCCGAGCGGTTCGGCAAGATCATTCTCGCCAACACCGCCTGCTACTATCCCGATCCGACCAACTGGCTGAACCGCATCAAGGCGGTGAAGGAAGGCGGTATCGCCGCGGTGGCAGACACCGTGATATCAGGCTGGCTGACCGCCGATTTTCGCGAGCGCGAGCCTCAGATCGCGGCGAACATGAAGGCGATGCTGATTGCCTCGCCGGTGCAGGGCTATCTCGCCTGCTGCGAAGCGCTGAGCACGCTCGATCAGCGCGCGCTGTTGCCCAGGATCAAGAGCCCGACGCTCGTCATCGCCGGGCGTCACGACATGTCGACGCCGATCGCGGCCGGCGAGTTCATCCGTAGCCAGATCCCCGGCGCCTCCTTAACGATTCTCGACGCCGCACATATTTCCAATGTCGAACAGCCGCACGCCTTCACCGACGCGGTGGTCGGCTTCCTGACGCAGCGCTAGGCAGCGTCCGCCAAGGCAGCGTCAGCGGTTGTGGGGGAGTTGGGCCTGCTGGAGCGATACAGCGGGCGCAGTCACGCTGCGATCGGTCTGCGGCTGTGCCGGACGTTCGATCACCAGCACGATGGCGGCGCCGAGCAGCAGCAACAGCTCCGTCGCATGCAGCCTGAGGGCTGCGGTTTCGCCGACCTGCGAGGCCATCACCATGCTGGCAAAACTGATCACGCTGCCGATGGCGAGCGCGATGCCCAGTGCTTCGTCGCAGCCGCCGGTCTTGCGGATCGAGGCGCGGGTGAGGAGAACCACAAACAGCGCAAAAAATGCGACGACCGTGAGCTTGCCCAGCACCAATAGCCATGCAAAGCGCACCGTGTTCAGCGCCGCCAGTTGCAGATAATCGCTGATGAACAGCGCCACCGATATGTTCGGCCGCTCGTAAAGGCCGTGGATCGGCGAAATTATGATCTTGAGGGCAACGATGGCCCAGGTCGGAATGAAATAGGCCGCCAGCAGCGCGCCGTTGAATGAACTGATCCGCCAGTTTGTGGACATGCCGCTTCCCGCTCGTTCCGCCGGCTCCGAACCGGAGCGGCGGCTTGCGGGCGAGGTAACTCGCTTAAACTGGGGCGGGCAATTTAAACCCTCTGTTTACCTTAATGGCCGGAATGGCGGACCCGCGTACCTCTGCCCACCCTGCAATCTCGCCCGTCGGGCGACGAGGGGACCCCCCTAACAGAAAAGTCCCGCCGTTCGGCGGGACCCTTCCCTGCTCTCTTTCAGTTCAGTTCAGGTCAGCTCAGAACTAGTGACCCGCCCGCTGGCCCGGGTTGGGGTTCGGGTTCTGGCCCTGACGGCCCGGATCCTGCTGCTGCTGGCCGGGCTTCTGGCCGCCGCCCTGCTGCTGGCCGGGCTTCTGACCCGGTTTCTGATTCTGCTGGCCCGGCTTCTGGTTCTGGTTGGACATCGGGATCTCCCTTGTTGAACCTAACCCGCGGCTAACTCGCTGAACCGATTTTGGTTGCGCTGGAAAGGCCGGTTCCGGCGGGACCCATTGCCTGGCAGAGGCGCGTTGCCACGGTCCCGCGGGGAACCCCGACCGCAAATGAGCACTGTACAAGCCCTTCAAGCCGTACCCCGCGCTGTTGCCGCACCCGGTTCCCGCTGTTAGAAAATGACACGACGCGTCGTACCGGCTGCCGGGGCCACCGCCGCGTCATCGAAACAACGGCAGCGCATGGACTATTTCGCCCAGCAACTCATCAACGGCATCGTGCTCGGCTCGATCTATGGCCTGATCGCCATCGGCTACACCATGGTGTACGGCATCGTCGGCATGATCAATTTCGCCCATGGCGATATCTTCATGATCGGCGGTTTCATCGCGCTGATCTCGTTCTTGATCCTGGTCTCGTTCGGCCTCACCTTCGTTCCCGTGATCCTCCTGATCGTGCTGCTGGTATCGATGGCGATCACCGCGCTCTATGGCTGGACGGTGGAGCGCATCGCCTACCGGCCGCTGCGTCACTCGTTCCGCCTCGCGCCCATGCTGTCGGCGATCGGCATGTCGTTCGTGCTGACCAACTACTCGCAGGTGGCGCAAGGCGCCCGGGTCAAGCCGGTGCCGCCGATCATCACCGGCGGCTACACGCTGCATGAGGGCGCCGGCGGCTTCGTGGTGCAGCTCTCCAACATCCAGATCATCGTCGTCGTCACGACCGTCGTGCTGCTGGCGCTGTTCACCTGGCTGGTGGCGCGGACCCGGCTCGGGCGCGACATGCGCGCCTGCGAACAGGACCAGACCATGGCGGCGCTGCTCGGGGTCGACGTCGACCGCACCATCTCCATGACCTTCGTCATCGGCGCCGCGCTCGCCGCGGTCGCGGGCATGATGTACCTGCTCTATTACGGGCTGGTGGATTTCTTCATGGGCTTCGTCGCGGGCATCAAGGCCTTCACCGCCGCCGTGCTCGGCGGCATCGGATCGCTGCCCGGCGCGATGCTGGGCGGGCTCGCGATCGGCCTGATCGAGACGCTGTGGTCGGCGTATTTTTCGGTCGAATACAAGGACGTCGCCGCGTTCTCGATCCTGATCGTCGTGCTGATCTTCATGCCGACCGGCCTGCTCGGCCGTCCCGAAGTCGAAAAAGTTTGATGGGCGGCGTGACAGCACCCGCGCCCCGGGCGACGGCCGTATCGCGGGGCCCCGGCGCAGCCTTCATCTTCAAGAAAGCCCTGATCAGCGCGCTGGTCGCGCTGGTGCTGTTCTCGCTGATGATCGGCGTGCGCACCGAGGCGGGGCCTTCCGGGCAACTGATCTACTGGACCCGGTTCGGCGATCTCGCCGCCATGGTCGCCACCGTGTTCGGCGGCAGCATCGTCGTCGAATTGCTGCGGCAGTGGTGGGGACCGGTCGGCACCGTCAGGATCGTGCCGCAACCCGTGCAGAGCGCGCTGGCGACCGCAGGACGATGGATCGCGCCGGTGCTGCTGGTCTTCACCTTCCTGGTGCCGGTGATCTTTTACAACGAGCGCTACATCCTCGACCTCGGCATTCTGGTGCTGACCTATGTGATGCTGGGATGGGGATTGAACGTGGTGGTCGGGCTCGCCGGGCTGCTCGACCTCGGCTATGTCGCGTTCTATGCCGTCGGCGCCTATTCCTACGCGCTGCTGGCGACGAATTTCGGACTGTCGTTCTGGGTCTGCCTGCCGCTCGCCGGCATCCTCGCGGCATTCTGGGGCGTGCTCCTGGGATTTCCCGTGCTGCGGCTGCGCGGCGACTATCTCGCCATCGTGACGCTGGCGTTCGGCGAGATCATCCGCCTCGTCATCATCAACTGGCAAAGCCTGACCGGCGGCCCGAACGGCGTCACCGGCATTCCCCGGCCGAGCTTGTTCGGCATTCCCCTGACGCCGGGCGACGACGGCCTTGCGGCAAAACTCGGCATCGAATTCTCGCCGACCCACCGCATCGTGTTTCTGTTCTATCTGATCCTGGCGCTGGCGCTGCTCACCAACTGGGTGACGATCCGGCTGCGACGTCTGCCGATCGGCCGCGCCTGGGAAGCGCTGCGCGAGGACGAGGTCGCCTGCCGCGCGCTCGGCATCAACACGACAACTACCAAACTGACGGCGTTCGCGACCGGCGCCATGTTCGGCGGTTTCGCCGGCGCGTTCTTCGCCACCAGGCAGGGCTTCATCAGCCCGGAATCCTTCACCTTCCAGGAATCGGCGCTGGTACTGGCGATCGTCGTGCTCGGCGGCATGGGCTCGCAACTCGGCGTCGCACTCGCCGCGCTGACCATGATCGGCGGCTTCGAACTGTTCCGCGGCCTCGATCAATACCGCTTGCTGGTGTTCGGCGCCGTCATGGTGCTGCTGA
>JBAQER010000402.1:0-5107 GCA_049286845.1 Bradyrhizobium sp. | reverse complement strand
TAGCCGCCGATCACTTCCTTGGCCTCGACGAAGGGGCCGTCGACCACGCTGAGCTCGCCGTCCCTGATCCGCACCTGCGCGCCCATGGCGCGCGGCATCAGCCCGCCCGAGTCGATCATGCGGCCGGCCTTGATTTCGCGGTCGGCGAGCTTGGCCATCGCCTCCATCAGCGCCGGCGTCGGGGCCGCGGGGTGTTCGGAGGTGACGATAAACATGAAGCGCATCTGGAAAACTCCCTCTGAGGCGAGCCGCGGGCCCCAAGCCCGCAAAACTGTCTCGCTAATGAGATAAGACGAACGAGCCGGCGGCGGATCGACATGCCCCTGCAAAAAAACACGGTTCCGGGCCAAGCGCGCACACTCCGTCAGCTCATACTCGATCCCCTTTTCCGCGCAGACTATGCGCACCGCCCGCGCATAGGTCGACCGCACAGCCGATAATCTCTGGTCCTGGCAGGGCCGGCTCCAGCTGCCGGCCGGCAATATCTACTCGACGCGACGGCCCATGAGAAATTCCATAACTTAACCGATTTGTTAAGTTATAAGGTTTTCTGCTGTCGATGGCGGCGATCATTTCTCCGGCGATCCGGCGCCATCACAGGCGGGCTACCCGCCGTCGTGTCCGTTAATTTGCGTTGAAACCTTCTAGTCTGACGATGGATGCCCAGCGATCCATCTCTCCCCTCACAAGCTCGGCAAGGGCCTGCGGGGTGCGCCGTTCCCGATCGGGGATATTGCTCCCGACAGCGAGCAGCCGATTGCGCACTGTCTCGTCCTCCAGCGCCCGGGATAGAGCGTTATGGATCCTTTCTACGACGACCTTCGGAACTCCCCTCGGGGCGAACATCGCTGGCCATGCGGACAACTGGTATTCCGGCAAGCCGCCTTCCCTGGTCGTCGGGACATCCGGCAGGGCCGGGCTGCGCTCCGGCGCAGCGATACCATAGGCCTTGACCCTGCCGGCCCGCACGTGGGGCGCCGCATTTATGATCTGATCGCACATGTAGTCGATCCGGCCACGATTGAGCGCCTCTATCGATGGCGCGGCGCCGTCGTACGGGACAAGGCGGGGCCTTGCGTGAAGCAAGTGATTGAGCAGAAGGCATGCGGTAAAGGGGATGGAGCCGACTCCCCCATGTCCCTCGTCGAGCCTGTGAGCGTTCGCTCCCACGTAGAGCGCAAATTCCTTCAGGTCGCCGGCAGGGAAGTCCTTTCGGCCAAGGATAACGATCGGGGCGGTTACCAGGGTTCCGATCGGCTCGAAATCGGTGCGCGGGTCGTAAGCGAACTTGGGATACAACGCCGGGCCAGCCCCATGGGTACCCATGTTACCGACCAACAATGTATACCCGTCCGGCGCAGCTTGCTTTGCGCGCAGCGAAGCGGTCATGCCGCCAGATCCTACGATGTTTTCCACCACCACTCTTTGGCCCAGCGTGGAAGACATGTGGCTTGCTAGAATGCGCGCGATTGTGTCGCTCGGACCGCCAGCCGCCCATGGCACGATTATGGTGATGGCGCGGGTCGGATAGTCGCGGCTCTCAACATTGGGCTCGGCAGCCCAAAGCACTCCGCCCATGGCGGCCATGAAACCGAATAGAAGTCGTGCCATCGGCCACATATGACTTCCCGTGTTTTTGGTTTCATTTTTTGTCGATTTATGGCGGCAATTCTTACGGATCGAAAATTTCTGCGATTGATCTACGTCAATCAGAAGTCGCGCAATCCTACAATGATTAATTATGGCGTTCTGGAATTGGCGTTCCGTCCGTATCGTAGTCGGCATCATGTTGTTGGTAGGCGCCGTGATGGCGATCTTGCCGACCTTGACGGGCTATACGAGTCTCGACGGAACCGTGAACGCGCGTATCACGATCATTTCGGCTCCCATCGACGGCACGGTAACGGCCACTCCCCCAAAAATGGGTACCGCGATCACGGCAGGGACCGAACTCTTCGGCATCCGAAACGATCGAATTGTCCGCACCGCCGAAGTTCAAATGGAGGCTGAGCTTGCGGCCGCAAAGGAGCGGCTCAAGGCTATCGAAGCTCAACGCACCGAGCTGGCAAACTTGCGCCAGGAACTCCAGGCTCGTTGGCAGGAATATCAGCGGGCCAGCATCCAAAATCTGACCCACGAAATCGAGATCCGACGGCAACAGATAGCCACGGCGGCCGCGCAGCAGCAGGCGGCCGCCTCCGACCTTACGAGGAAGCAGGGGCTGGGGGTGAGCGGCATCGTGGCCCAATCCTCCGTTGAGCAGGCTCGGGCCGCATCTATTGGCGCCGAAAATGCTGGCGCTATTGCCCAAGTGGAGATGGAGCGATTGAGCGAGCAGCGCGACGCGGTGAAACGAGGTATCTTCATTGGCGAGGGCCGCAATGACGTGCCGTACTCTCAACAGCGGATCGACGAGATCGCTATCCAGCTTGCCGAATTGCAATTTCGCGAGAAGGATCTCGGGGCCAAGATCATCCAGATCTCGACTCAGCAAGAAGAAGAACACGAACGCAACCGTGCATTCGGATACGTGAATTTGCGGATGCCGTTCGACGGAGTGATTTGGCGCAACAACGTCGTCGAGGGCTCCTCCGTGATCGCAGGCCACGAACTCGTGCAGGTGTTGGACTGCCGCGACCTCTTCGTCGACATTCTCGTCTCGGAAGTCGACTACGACGAAATTTACCCCGAACGCCAGGCGCAAATTCGCCTGCTCGGTCGCTCCGCGGCCCTTGACGGTCGTGTCCTGTCGGTACGCGGCAGTGCAGCCCTGGTCGAGGATACGGTCCATGCCGCGAAACTTCCCCAGGGCAGCGGCAAGAACGCCCGTATCCGCGTCGGCCTTCCTGAATCGGCGCTCAACTCCGACTACGCCAACTTCTGCCAGGTCGGGCGCTCCGTTCAGGTTCGGTTCAAAACTCGCTCGCTCCCCATCGTGCACTGGTTACGGGCATTATGGTTCAGCATTTCCTAGAAGCCCTGGGCCCAACGCTGCTGGTCGCGGCCTTTTTTATGATCTTTGTCCTGAACTGGCCGCGCCGGCGAACCTGGACACGCACAATCACATGCGCTTTTGTCCTGGTGGTCTCGCTGCGGTACCTTTGGTGGCGCTTTCACGTCACCGTCCTGCCTTACCCCAACGACGGACTGACGTTCTATTGGGTATGGTTCCTTTTCATCGTCGAGCTGCTGGCATTTGCAGAGATCGCGCTCTTTCTCCTCACCATGAGCCGATATGCGGAGCGCAGCGCCGAAGCCGACCGGTTGCAGGTGGCGTTCGCGGCGCAGCCCCAGGAAGCGTGGCCCGACATCGACGTGTTCATTCCAACCTATGACGAACCCATCGACGTGCTGGAACGCACCATCGTTGGAGCGCTCGCGCTCGATTATCCCAAGCATAAATTCAAAGTTCATGTGCTTGACGACAAGCGAAGGGATTGGCTCAAGACATTCTGCGAGGAGAAGTGCGCTATCTATGTGACGCGGCCGGACAACTCGCACGCAAAAGCCGGCAACCTGAATCACGGCCTAGAGGTTTCGTGCGGCGCGTTTGTTGCGATCTTCGATGCCGACTTCGTGCCCTATCGGCGGTTTCTTCGCCGCACACTGCCATTCTTCCGCGATCCTTCGATCGGCATCGTGCAAACGCCGCAGCACTTCTTCAATAAGGATCCGATTCAGTCGAATCTAAGCATCGAGCGCGTCTGGCCGGACGAGCAACGACTGTTCTTTGACGAGATGGCGGCAAGTCGGGACGCGTGGGACGTCTCCTTCTGCTGCGGATCGTGTTCGATCATGCGAAGGCAGGCGATCGAGGCGATCGGAGGCATCCCCACCGAGTCCGTCACCGAGGACTTGCTCACGACCCTCGCGATGCTGAACAAGGGCTACAAGACGCGCTACTTGAATGAGCGGCTATCGATGGGTTTGGCCGCGGAAAATCTCAGAGGCTACTTCATTCAGCGCAGCCGCTGGTGCCTTGGCGGAATCCAAAGTCTGTACCTGCAGAATGGGCCTATTCGCGGACCCGGCCTTACTCTCTTTCAGCGCGTCATGTTCATGCCGTTGAACTGGCTGATCCAATATGTGGTCCGTTTTTGTCTGCTGATCGTTCCCGTTGTTTATTTATGGACCGGAGTTGCCCCGCTGTATTTTGCCAGCACTTCCGACATCATTTACTATCAAGCGCCGGTCCTGCTGGCGTACTTCATGCTCATGAGGTGGATCACGCCATCTCGATATCTGGCGATCCTGTCGAACGCGGTCGGAACGTTTTCCACGTTTCGCCTCCTGCCCACCGTGATGATGGCCGTGATCAGGCCGTTCGGGACCCCCTTCAAGGTAACTCCAAAAGGTAGCGGGGCCGGGCAGAACGAGTTTGACGCCTATACATTCACATGTACCGCAGTTCTGGTCGCGCTCACCGCGCTCGGGGTCATCATCAACTTGGTTCCCGAATGGTCGACCATGCCCAACGCTGAGTTTTCGGTCGTCGCGATGTATTGGGCCGCCGCTAATATCGTCGTTCTCGCGATCGCTGCCCTCATCTGTTTTGAAAAGCCGCGGGCTTCAACTGTTGCTTTTTTCATCGGTGAGCCAGCCCGGGCTCAATTTGATGGGCGGTTTCTTTCGGGACGGCTGGTCAGCCTGTCGCTGGAATCCGGTGTGGCGGAGCTTCCGCAAGATGCGCCGATTGCCCTCGGCGGCGAAGTCCTGATCGAAGCGGCCGGTTTTCCCCTTCTTCCCTCCCGCGTTGAGGGCATCGGCAAACGGGGAGAGCAACTGATCACCATCCGGTTCAGGCACAACCTCGATGCAGCATCGCGCGATCGTCTGATCGTGAAGCTGTACACAGGAGACTACTCGCAGGAGATTCGGCAGCTCGACAGGCTGGCGATCATGGGCGGACTCTGGAAGCGAGCTTTTGGCCGGGATGTCACAGATGCCTAGCCTGGCGCGCGCCGTCGACCGGCAAGTGAAGCGAACGGATCACCGGCGCTTCTGCGCAACGCTTCGTGGCAGGGCTGGGGCCGCAGCCAGTGCTCGCCGCGCGCGGCGGTATGACGATAAACATGAAACGGATCTGAAAACCCCCTCTGAGGCAGGC
>JBAQER010000401.1:0-7405 GCA_049286845.1 Bradyrhizobium sp. | reverse complement strand
ATCCCGACCGCAGCGGCCCCGACGTCGTCAATTCCGAGATCATCCTGAGCAATGTCCGCGTGCTCGCGATCGATCAGGCGCCGAAGGAAAAGGACGGCCAGAACGCCGTGGTCGGCAAGACCGTGACACTCGAGCTGAAGCCGGAACAAGCCGAGACGCTGGCCCGCGCGCGCCAGAGCGGCACGCTGGCGCTGGCGCTGCGCAGCATCGCCGATGTCAACATGGTCGAGAATACAACTGACGAGCGGGCTCCCAAGCGTGGCGACAGCGTCAACGTCGTTCGTTACGGCATCGCCAGCCCGACGACGACACAGAAGTGACCGAAAGGACGCACGATATGAAGTGCAGGGGAAATCAGCCGGTGACGCGGACCTTCATGGTCCGCGCCCTGTCGTTTTCGGCTGTGGCAGCGCTGATGTTCAATCAGGCCTTGGCGCCGGTGGTGGCGAGCGACTACCGCGTCGCCGCGCCGATGGCCGCCGATGGACAGATGAATGCGCGCTTTCTCGCCCTCGGCATCGGCAAATCCGTCGTGGTCGATCTGCCACGCGACATCAAGGACGTGCTGGTCGCCGATCCGAAGATCGCCAACGCCGTGGTCCGTTCCGCGCAGCGCGCCTACATCATCGGCGCTGCGGTCGGCCAGACCAACATCGTGTTCTTCGATGCCGCGGGCCAGCAGATCGCCGCCTATGACATCGCGGTCAAACGCGACCTCAACGGCGTCCGCGCCGCGCTCAAGACCACGCTGCCGAATGCCGACATCCAGATCGAGGGCGTCGGCGACGGCGTCATGTTGTCCGGATCGGCGGCAAGCCCGGTCGAGGCGCAGCAGGCCGGCGAACTCGCCGCCCGCCTGGTCGGCGGCGCCGACAAGGTCGTCAACTCGATCGCGGTCCGCGGCCGCGACCAGGTGATGCTGAAGGTAACCGTGGCCGAAGTCGCGCGCAACGTCATCAAGCAGCTCGGCATCGACCTCACCGCCAACATGAGTTACGGCACCGCGGTCGTCAATTTCAGCAACGCCAACCCCTTCACGGCCTATGGCCGCGCGCTGGTCGCCAACAATGCGACGACCGCGTCGTTCGGATCGCCGCCGTCGGTGACGGCCACGCTGCGCGCGATGGAAAGCGCAGGCGTGGTGCGCACGCTGGCCGAGCCCAACCTGACCGCGATTTCCGGCGAGTCCGCGACCTTCATCGCCGGCGGCGAGTTTCCGGTTCCCGCAGGCTACTCATGCGACCCGACCACGCATGTCTGTACGACCCAGATCAGCTTCAAGAAGTTCGGTATTTCCCTCAACTTCACGCCGGTGGTGCTGACCGAGGGCCGCATCAGCCTGCGGGTGATGACGGAAGTCTCCGAATTGTCCAACGACAACTCGATCACGCTGTCGCAGTCGGTCACGGCCTCGACGGTGAACTCCGTGACAATTCCCTCGATCAAGACCCGCCGCGCCGAAACCACGCTGGAAATTCCCTCGGGCGGCGCGATGGCGATGGCGGGCCTGATCGCCGAACAGACCAAGCAGGCCATCAACGGCCTGCCCGGCCTCGCGCAGCTGCCGATTCTCGGCACGCTGTTCCGCAGCCGCGACTACGTCAACAACCAGACCGAACTGATGGTGCTGGTGACACCGATCATCGTGCGCGCGGTCGCGCAGAAAGACCTGTCGAGGCCGGATGACGGATTCGCCAGTTCGTCGGATCCGCAGGCCGATCTGCTCGGCAGCATCAATCGCATCTACGGCGTTCCGGGCCGCGTCGAGCCGGCACGGAATTATCGCGGCACCTACGGCTTTATTACCGACTGAGGCGGGACGAGGACGAAACCGATGACAGCCAGAATATCCCTCGATCGCAGCCGCGCTTTCCGTCTGGCGGGAGCGCTTGTCGGTCTTTCCGTCGTGCTCGGGGCCTGCAAGCACACCGAAGACGTGTACGCCGCAAGCGCTCCGAACGATTATCGCCTGCGCCATCCGATCGCCGTCGAGGAAGCCAACCGCTCGGTCGTGATCTTCGTCGGCCAGGCGCGGGGCGGCCTTTCCGCTTCGCAGCGCGCCGACGTCATAGGGCTGGCGCAGACCTGGCTCCGCGAAGGCACCGGCGCGATCACCGTCGACGTGCCGGTCGACACGCCGAACGCGCGGGCGGCTGCGGATTCGTTCCGGGAAATCCAGGCGACGCTGGCGGCCGCGGGCGTGCCGCCGCGCGGCATCGTGGCCCGCCGCTATCATCCGGAAAACCCGCGCCACATGGCGGCGATCCGGATGAACTATCCGAAGATCTCGGCGGTGGCCGGTCCCTGCGGGACGTGGCCCGAGGATCTCGGCCCGTCGGTCAACAACAAGAGCTACTTCGAAAACAAGCCCTACTACAATTTCGGCTGCGCCTATCAGCGCAACATGGCGGCGATGGCCGACAATCCGTCCGACCTGCTGCAGCCGCGGAGCGAGACACCGGCCTATACGCCGCGGCGTTCCACCGCCTTCGACAAGTATCGCAAGGGCACGCCGACGACGACGATCTATCCCGAGGCCGAAAAGGCCAAACTCAGCGATACAGGCAAATGATCAGCTACGCGCGCCAGAACCCCGAAGAGCAGCCGGACGCCTCGTCCTCGGCGGCGGACGATCACATTGCGCCAGCGCCGCGTGTGTCGGTGCAGGCCTTTTGCGAGACCGTGGAGACCGCCGCCGCCGTGCAATCGGCGGGCGAAGACCGCCGCCTCGGCAAGGCCCACCTCAAGATCCAGATGGGCGGCATGGCAGCCGCCATCGAGGCCTATCGCACCGCGCCGACGCCGAACGTGATCATCCTGGAAACCGAAGGCCGCAGCGACATCCTCGGCGGCCTCGACCAGCTTGCGACCGTGTGCGACGCCGGAACCCGGGTGGTCGTGATCGGCCGCATCAACGATGTCACGCTGTATCGCGAACTGGTCCGCCGCGGCGTCAGCGACTACGTGCTCGCGCCGGTCAACGCACTGGACGTGGTGCGTTCGGTCTGCAACCTGTTCTCGGCGCCGGAAGCCAAGGCCGTCGGCCGCATCATCGCCATCGTCGGCGCCAAGGGCGGCGTCGGCGCGTCCACCATCGCGCACAACGTCGCCTGGGCGATCGCGCGCGATCTCGCACTGGATTCCGTGGTTGCCGATCTCGATCTCGCGTTCGGCACCGCCGGCCTCGACTACAATCAGGATCCGCCGCAGGGCATAGCGGACGCGGTGTTCTCGCCCGACCGCGTCGATACCGCGTTCGTCGACCGCCTGCTGTCGAAGTGCACCGACCACCTCAGCCTGCTGGCAGCGCCGGCGACGCTGGAGCGGGTCTACGACTTCGGCGCCGACGCCTTCGATGCGATCTTCGATACGCTTCGCACCACGATGCCGTGCATCGTGCTCGACGTTCCTCATCAGTGGTCGGGATGGACCAAGCGCGCCCTGGTGGGCGCCGACGATATCCTGATCGTCGGGGTGCCCGATCTCGCCAATTTGCGCAACACCAAGAACATCTTCGACCTGTTGAAGGCATCGCGGCCCAACGACCGGACCCCGCTCTACTGCCTCAACATGGTCGGCATGCCGAAGCGGCCGGAGATCAACGCCAGCGAATTCGCCAAGGCGATCGAGAGCCAGCCAATTGCCGCTATTCCGTTCGATCCGCAGATGTTCGGATCGGCGGCCAACAACGGCCAGATGATCGCGGAGATCTCCGCCAACCATCGCACCACCGAGACATTTCTGCAGATCGCGCAACGGCTGACAGGCCGCGGCGAGACCAAAAAGCCGCGGGGTTCGTTCCTGTCACCCCTCATCGAGAAGCTGCGGGCCAAGTAACCGTCCGCATGGAGTAACGTCGTGTTTGGTAAGCGTAGCGGAACTGACAGCGATACGCGGGCGATAAAGCCCGCCGCCAGCGCGTTTAACCCGCCTGCCGCGGCGCCGGCCGTCCATACGTCCGCCCCGCCCATGGTTTCCTCGCCGCCGATCTCGCCGGCCAAGGCAGCGCCGCCGGCGCCCGCGATGGATGCGCGGCGGTCGGACAGCTACTATCAGGTCAAGGCGACGATCTTCGGCGCCCTGATCGAGGCGATCGACCTTGCCCAGCTCGCCAAGCTCGATGGCGAGTCCGCGCGCGAGGAAATTCGCGACATCGTCAACGAGATCATCGCGATCAAGAACATCGTGATGTCGATTGCCGAGCAGGAAGAACTGCTCGACGACATCTGCAACGACGTTCTCGGCTACGGCCCGCTGGAACCCCTGCTGTCGCGCGACGACATCGCCGACATCATGGTCAACGGCGCCGGCACGGTGTTCATCGAAGTCGCCGGCAAGATCCAGCGCACCGGGATCCGCTTTCGCGACAACCAGCAGCTCCTCAATATCTGCCAGCGCATCGTCAGCCAGGTCGGCCGGCGCGTCGACGAATCCTCGCCGATCTGCGACGCCCGCCTCGCCGACGGCTCGCGCGTCAACGCCATCGTTCCGCCGCTGGCGATCGACGGCCCCGCACTGACCATCCGCAAGTTCAAGAAGGACAAGCTGACGCTGGATCAGCTGGTCAAGTTCGGCGCGATCACGCCGGAAGGCGCCGAAATCCTGCAAATCATCGGGCGCTGCCGCGCCAACGTGCTGATCTCCGGCGGCACCGGCTCCGGCAAGACCACGCTGCTGAACTGCCTGACCAACTACATCGACGACGACGAGCGCATCATCACCTGCGAAGACGCCGCCGAACTTCAATTGCAGCAGCCGCATGTGGTGCGGCTGGAAACCCGTCCGCCCAACATCGAAGGCGAAGGCCAGGTCACGATGCGCGAACTGGTCCGCAACTGCCTGCGCATGCGCCCTGAACGCATCATCGTCGGCGAAGTCCGCGGACCCGAGGCGTTCGACCTCCTGCAGGCCATGAATACCGGCCACGACGGATCGATGGGAACGCTGCACGCCAACAATCCGCGCGAAGCCCTGTCGCGCTGCGAGTCGATGATCACGATGGGCGGCTTCTCGCTGCCGTCGCGGACCATTCGCGAGATGATCTGCGCCTCGATCGACGTCATCATCCAGGCCGCCCGCCTGCGCGACGGTTCGCGACGCATCACCCACATCACCGAGGTGATGGGCATGGAAGGCGACACCATCATCACCCAGGACCTGTTCATCTACGACCTGATGGGCGAGGACGCCAACGGACACATCATCGGCCGGCATCGCTCGACCGGGATCGGACGGCCGCGGTTCTGGGATCGCGCGCGATATTACGGCGAGGAGAAGCGGCTTGCCGCGGCCCTCGACGCCGCCGAAGTCAAGGAAACCTGAGGGAGCGGGCCATGAACATTCAAGCGCTCGCACTGGCCTTTCTCGCCGCCACAGCGGTAGGCGGCGTGTTATGGGTCTTTGTCTATCCGTTGCTGTCGGGCGAGAAGAAGGCCGAAAACCGCCGCGCCTCGGTCGCCAAGGCGGAGCCGGTCGCAGCCCGTCAGGCCGACAAGAGCCAGCGCTCGCGCCGCGAACAGGTCGAGGGATCGCTGAAGGAGCTCGACGCGCGCCTGCAGAAGGAAAAAAAGGTCTCGCTGAGCATCCGTCTCACCCAGGCCGGCCTGGACTGGACGCCGCAGAAATTCATGATCGTTTCCGGCACCATGGGCGCGGCCTGCTTCGCCCTGGTGCTGATGTCCGGGGGCGGATTGCTGGGGGCCGCGGGCCTCGGCATTGCCGCCGGCTTCGGCCTGCCGCGATGGGGACTGGGCTTTCTCAAGACGCGCCGGGAAAAGGCATTTCTCAAGGCGCTGCCGGACGCCGTCGACGTCATCGTTCGCGGCATCAAGGCGGGCCTGCCGCTGTTCGAATCGATCAAGGTGGTCGCCGCCGACGCGCCGGAGCCGCTGCGGGGCGAATTCCTCGCCATCATCGAAACCCAGGCGATCGGCATGCCGCTCGGCGAGGCCTGCGCGCGGCTGTTCGACCGGATGCCGGTGCCGGAAGCCAACTTCTTCGGCATCGTGATCGCGATCCAGCAGAAGTCCGGCGGCAACCTGTCGGAAGCGCTCGGCAACCTCTCCAAGGTGCTGCGCGACCGCAAGAAGATGGCCGAGAAGATCCAGGCCATGTCGATGGAGGCCAAGGCGTCCGCGGCGATCATCGGCTCGCTGCCGCCGATCGTCATGCTGCTCGTCTACCTCTCGACGCCCGACTACATCTCGCTGCTGTGGACCCATCCGACCGGCCAGCTGATGCTGGTCGGCTGCGTGATCTGGATGTCCATCGGCATCTTCGTGATGAAGAGAATGATCAACTTCGACTTCTGACGGTGCAGCATGATTGATTTCCTGGTCACAAAGCTCCACGACGCGCGGTTCATGACCATGCTGCTCGCCGCCATCGCCGTGAGCGCGACCGCCTATACGCTCATCATGCCGCTGTTCGCGGGCGAGGGGCTGGCGAAGCGCATGAAGGCGGTCGCCAGCGAACGCGAGCGGATCCGGCAGCGCGAGCGCGAGCGTCTCACCAAGACCGAGAAGGTATCGCTGCGCCAGACCCCGAAGCAGGTCGTCTCCAGGGTGGTGGAAGACTTCAACCTGACGAAATGGCTGGCGCAGGAAGCCGCGCGCGAAAAGCTGACCATGGCCGGCTATCGCGGCCAGGCGCCCTATATCACCTTCCTGTTCTTCCGGCTGGTGACGCCGATCGTGATGTTCTTCGGCGCTGTGCTGTATGTTTTCGTGATCTCGCACATGGAAAAATCATTGCCGGTCAAGATCGGCATGTGCGTCGCTGCGGCCTATCTCGGCCTGCAGGCGCCGATGCTGTTCCTGAAGAACGCCATCACCAAGCGCCAGCTCTCGATCAAGCGGGCGTTTCCCGACGCGCTCGATCTGCTCTTGATCTGCATCGAGTCCGGCATGTCGATCGAAACCGCGTTCCGCAAGGTCTCGACCGAGATCGTCTCGCAGTCGATCGCGCTGTCGGAGGAGTTCACGCTGACCACCGCCGAACTGTCCTATCTGCAGGACCGCAAGGTAGCCTACGAGAATCTCGCGAAGCGCACCGGGCTCGAGGGCGTGAAGTCGGTCTGCCTGGCGCTGCAGCAGTCGGAACGTTACGGCACCCCGCTCGGCCAGAGCCTGCGCGTGATGGCGCAGGAAAACCGCGACATGCGCATGAACGAGGCCGAGAAGAAGGCCGCCGCATTGCCGCCGAAGCTGACGGTGCCGATGATCCTGTTCTTCCTGCCGGTGCTGTTCGTGGTCATCCTGGGACCGACCGGCATCAAGGTCGCGGCGATGCAGTGAGGCTGCGGTTTCGTGACGGAGCCGATCAGCTACGGCATCTTACACTGTCATCGCCCGGCTTGACCGGGCGAGCCGGCACGCCGGCGGCCCCAAACCAAAAATATCGAAAA
>JBAQER010000400.1:0-7689 GCA_049286845.1 Bradyrhizobium sp. | reverse complement strand
GCCGTCTCTGGCCCGGCACCGATCGCCAGCGAAGCGCTCGAACGGATTGCTGGGCTCTACGCCGTCGAAAAAGATATCCGGGGCCGAAGTCCCGAGGACCGCCGAACGGTCCGATCCCAAAAAAGCCGTCCCCTGATCGACGCTCTTGAGCCGTGGTTGCGCGCAAAACTCAGACTGATCAGCCAGAAAAGCAAGCTTGCCAAGGCCATCCGCTATGCCCTGTCGCGCTGGGAGGGCTTGACGCGCTTCATCGATGACGGCCGCATCGAACTCGACAACAACACCGTCGAGCGCTCCATCCGCCCGATCGCGCTCAGCCGAAAGAACGCGTTGTTCGCCGGTTCCGACGGAGGCGCCGAGCATTGGGCCACCGTCGCGTCCCTGATCGAGACCTGCTTATGCCGCGCGCGGCATAAGCAGGTTTGGACGAACCCGCTCCGCGGGAGGGTATCCGCGTTGAGCGCGGGGTGTTCCCCTTGAAGCCAGCCCGTGTCTCTGACCCCGGCACCACCCGCACAGCGACGTAATCCACCCCATTTCAGAAGCGCTTGCCCCTGACAAGATGGTGTTGCTGCCCGCGCGCAGCGTCCCTCTTGTCAAGGAGTTCGCTATGACCTCACTTCGGTTACGCATGATGGAAGACATGCAGGTCCGCAACCTGTCGCGACACACGCAGGATTCGTATTTGCTGCAGGTTTCGCAGTTCGCCCGGCATTTCGCTAAATCGCCGGCTTTGCTCGGCCCGGAGGATATCCACGCCTACCAGGTCTATTTGACGAACGAGAAGAGGCTGGCGCCACGCTCGGTGCAAGTGACCGTCGCGGCGCTTCGATTTCTCTACCGCGTCACGCTCGGCCTCGATTGGGATTTCGACCGGATCATTCCGTGCCCAAAGGCGCCAAAGACACTGGCCGTCATTCTCAGCCCCGAGGAGGTGCTGCACTTCCTTGGCTGCATCGAGAGCTTCAAACACCAGGCGATCCTGACGACATGCTATGCCGCCGGCCTGCGTATTTCCGAGGCGACCCGGCTGAAGCCTGAGGCTATCGATCGCCAGCGCATGGTGCTGCGCGTCGAGCAGGGCAAGGGACAGAAAGACCGCTACGTCATGCTGTCGGCCAGGTTGCTGGAGGTGCTGACGGACTATTGGCGCGCCGTGCGACCAACCGGGGCATGGATGTTTCCCGGCGCCGTTGCTGGAGAACCGATATCGACAAGCGCCGTGGATGCCACCTGCCGCCAGGCACATCGGATGTCGAAACTCTCCAAGCCGGTAACGCCTCATTCCCTGCGGCATGCATTTGCGGTGCACCTGCTCGAAGCTGGAACCGATCTCCGCACCATCCAGCTCCTGCTCGGCCATCGCAGCCTGTCAACGACCGCTCAATATCTGCGGATCGCCACCAACAAGGTTTGCGCAGCGACGAGCCCGCTTGAACTGCTGCCGCGTCCGATCCCCAAGGCTTCCTCGCCGCCAACGCCCGAACATTTCTGACGGCCAGCCTCATGGGCCGCTCAGGTCCGGAGGTCGCGGATATATTCCGTCGCTACGGTGCTGCCTGGCGAGAGCAGCACTGGGCCTCGCTATCGACCGAACGACGCGCAGCAATGACTGCCATCGAGCGCTGCCGAACGTCAGCACTCGGAGGCCATGTCGAACAGTGCGACCGCTGTGGCGAACGACGGATCGCTTACAACAGCTGCCGTTCCCGCAGTTGCCCCAAGTGCCAGTGGCTCGCCCGAGCGGAATGGATCGAGGCTCGGCGGGAGGAGCTTCTCGATACGCAGTATTTCCACGTCGTCTTCACCGTTCCCGACGAGATCGCCGCGATTGCCTTCCAGAATGCCAGCACGGTCTACAAGGTCCTGTTCCACGCGGCCGCCGAGACGTTGCGCACCATCGCTGCCGATCGGCGACATCTCGGCGCGGAGATCGGGTTTTTCGCGGTGCTTCACACCTGGGGTCAGAATCTCAGCTATCATCCCCATCTCCACTGCGTCGTGCCCGGCGGCGGGCTGTCGCCGGACGGGAGCCGCTGGATTTCGTGCCGTCCCGGCTTCTTCCTACCAGTCGCCGTGCTCTCCCGACTCTTCCGGCGACTGTTTCTCGAAGGTCTGCAAAAGGCATTCGATGCCGGTGAGTTGCGATTCTTTTCGCCATTGGAACGGATGCGCGATCCCGTCGCATTCCGGCGCTATCTGGATCCCGCCCGCCAGGTCAACTGGGTGGTCTATGCCAAGCCACCCTTCGCCGGCGCTGAGCAGGTTCTGGAATATGTCGGACGCTACACACACCGGGTGGCAATCGCCAACAACCGAATCGTCGATATCGAGGATGGCAAGGTACGCTTCCGGTGGAAGGACTATCGCAACGAGAGCCGGCAAAAGGTGATGACGCTCGACGCCGGGGAGTTCATCCGGCGTTTCCTCGTCCATGTCTTGCCAGAGGGATTTCAGCGCATCCGTTATTACGGATTCATGGGCAACCGCTACCGCAAGCAAAAGCTCGCCCGCTGCCGCGAACTGCTCGGAATGAAGCAGTCCGATAAGCCGGGGGAACCGGAGGCAGGGCGCGATTATCGCGACAAGGTCGAGGAACTCACCGGAGTTTCCTTGCGGGAATGTCCCTTTTGCCATCAAGGGCAGATGTTGTGCATCGAGGTGCTCGCGCCCGTTGCGTCACAAGACCCAAGTTTTCTGGACACTTCATGACGGTCGGGATTCTCCAACCATTGATCATCGTTCGTTCTATCTGCCAAGGTAGACAGCAGGCATCCTATTGTCACGCTTGCGGCATCGAGCCCTCCAGGCGCCGGCGTCGCCGGCTTTCCGACCGGGAGAACATATCTCGATTAGAATGTTTTACCATCCAGACCGCATCCAGCATGTCCCCGAAGCCTCAGCGACGACACTGTCCGTGGGGACGCGGCATCCAATTTCCATAGCGGCACCGGCGCGCTAGGCGGCTTCGTCCAACACGTTTTTAGATTACCGGCGCACTCACAGCGGCGCACTTTGAAGCTTCGGTGCCGCGCCGCCAATCTAAAAACGCTCTCTATTATGCCGCCCGCCGAACTATGCCGAATGCGCTCGTTTTCCCCAGTATTTGTGGTGACCGGCATATGATCGGCTCGGCATAGTGTGTCCTGTCCCTCCGCTTTCAACAGCGGAGAACAGGATGATGATTGCAGAAGCGTACTTGAGCAGGAGCCGGCTTTTTCGGCGCCTGAAGAGTGGACCTCACGGACAGCTCGTCGAGCTCTACGCGGCGCGCCTCGTCAAAGACGGGCTCGCTCGCCACGGCACATGGCGGTGCCTCAACGTGGCCAGCGGTCTCGTAAGCTGGATCGCAAGCAGCCGTTCGAAGCTGACGGATCTCGATGAGCGTATTATCCAGCGGTACCTCCGCCACCGAGCCGGCAAGCAGTCCATCCAGCCGGGCGACCAGGCGGCGCTCCGGCGGTTGCTGTCGGTGCTGCGCGACGTTGGCGCTATCAGGCCGGCGGCGTTGCCGCCGATCACCCCGCGGGACCAGATATTCAAGGAGTTCAGCGATTATCTGCGAAGTGAACGCGGTCTGGCGCCGAAGTCCATCATCCGCCACCTGCCGTTCATCCGCCGGTTCCTGCGTGAGGTGTGCCCGGCCGGCGCCAGCGACCTCTGCAAGATCAGGCAGGAGGAAGTCACCCGCTACATCGAGCGCCACGCCCGAGATTGGAGCGCGGCGTCGGGGAAAGCGATGTGCTGGTCGCTGCGCGCATTTCTCCGATACCTCCATCATAGAGGGTTGAACCCACTCGCTCTGGCCAGCTGCGTGCCCTCCATCCGGCAATGGAAGCTCGCGAGCCTGCCGACCTATCTGTCCGCCGCGCAGGTTCAGAAGGTCCTCGATGGTTGCGATCGAACGACCGCGTTGGGGCGTCGGGACTACGCCATCCTCATGATGCTGGCCAAGCTTGGCTTGCGGGCCAACGAGGTCGCGACCCTCGCCCTGGATGATATCGACTGGCGATCCGGCGAGATGCTCGTTCGCGCCAAGGGTCGACAGAGAGCTCGGATGCCGATGCCTCCGGACGTGGGCGCGGCTGTCGTTGCGTACCTGCGTGATGGCCGCCCAACGTCGTCGTGTCGCCGGCTGTTTCTGCGCACGCTGGCACCCAACGTCGGCTTTGCATCCGGTTGCGCGATTACGATGATCGCCAAGACCGCTCTGGAGCGCGCTGGTATCCGTGGCTACGCCCACCAAGGGGCCCATATCTTCCGACACAGCCTTGCCACCGAGCTTCTTCGGTCAGGCGCGACCTTGTCGGAGATCGGCCAGCTGCTGCGACACGAGAGCCAGGACACCACGCGCATCTACGCGAAGGTGGACGTCGAAGCGCTCCGGACATTGAGCCTGCCATGGCCGGGAGGCGTGCAATGACTGGTCTGCGATTCGCACTCGATCGGTATCTGAGCATGCGCCAAGGGCTTGGATACAAGTACCAGCATCAGGCACGGCGGCTCGCCGACTTCGTCTCCTTCATGGAGAAGCGCAGAGCCACGACCATCACCACGAAGCTGGCCGTGACCTGGGCGACATTGCCACCGGATCGGCACGCATCCTGGGCGTTGCGGCTGACCGACGTGCGCGGTTTCGCGCGCCATGTCGCGAACATCGATCCGAAGACGGAGGTGCCACCGGCCGGGATCTTGCCGCGCCTGAAGCGCGCCAAACCCTATGTCTACAGCGATGCGGAGATCAATGCGTTGTTGTCGGCGGCGTTGGCCCTGCCGCCTGCAAAGGGACTGCGGCGATGGACCTACCATTATCTGTTCGGGTTGATCGCGGTGACAGGCATGCGTCTGTCCGAGGCGATCGGGCTCCAGCGCAGCGACGTCGACCTCGACGAGGGTGTGCTGACGGTTCGACAGAGCAAGTTCGGCAAGTCTCGCCTCGTGCCTTTGCATCGGACGACGCGCGAAGCTCTGCTCAGCTACGCCGAACGGCGCGATGCTCATCTCGGATCGCGCTGCGGTCCACACTTCTTTGTCGCCGAGCGCGGCGGCCGATTGCTGCACCAGTATGTCCATCGGGTCTTCTGGCGATTATCTCGAGAGACTGGCCTACGCCGCCCAGGCGATCACTCCGGGCCGCGCGTGCACGACTTCCGACATCGGTTCGCGATCCGAACACTCCTCGACTGGTATCGCCAGGGGACCGATGTCGAGCAGCAGCTCCCGGTACTTTCCACCTATCTCGGTCACGCCTGCGTGCGCGACACGTATTGGTATCTCTCGGCCTGTCCGGAACTGATGCAAGAGGCAGCGCGGCGGCTCGATCGACGGTGGGAGGCCAAGCCATGAAGCCGTGCCACAACGTCGCCACGCTCATCGAGAGTTACTTCACCGAGCGGCTCATGCGTCAGCGCAACGTCAGCGCCAACACGATCGCATCCTACAGGGATACGTTTCGGCTGTTGTTCACGTTTGCACAGGCGCGGCTCCGCAAGCCCCCGTCGGCCCTGGCCCTTGACGATCTCGATGCGCCTTTCATCAGCGCATTCCTCGCTGATCTCGAGACGAAGCGAAGCGCCAGCGTCAGGACGCGCAACTTGCGCCTGACGACCATTCGCTCCTTCTTCCGGTTCGCGTCCTTCGAGGAGCCGGCCCACAGCGCCCTCATCCAGCGAGTCCTCGCGATACCAAGCAAACGCCACGACAAGCGCCAGGTGCATTTCCTGACGCGGCCCGAGATCGAGGCGATCCTTGCCGCTCCCGATCGCACGACATGGCTCGGACGCCGCGATCACACCTTGCTACTGCTCGCAGCCCAGACGGGCCTGCGCCTCTCCGAGCTGATCGGTCTCGACAGGGATGCCATTCATCTCAGCGCCGGCGCGCATGTGCGATGCGTCGGTAAAGGACGAAAGGAACGATGCACGCCGCTGACCTCGCACGCGCGGGGCGCCCTCCAGGCATGGCTCAAGGAACCGGTACGCCGCACCGCGAGCGCGTTGTTCCCCAACATGCACGGGAGCCGGCTCAGCGCTGACAGCGTCCAGTCGCTTCTGGCCAAGCATGTGCGCGTCGCCAGCGAGAGATGTCCATCATTGGCGTCCAAGCGGGTGTCGCCACATGTGCTGAGGCACAGCGCTGCGATGGAGCTGCTGCAAGCGGGCGTCGATTGCTCCGTGATCGCGCTGTGGCTCGGCCATGAGTCGATCGAAACGACGCAGACCTACCTGCATGCCCATCTCGCACTCAAGGAAGCAGCTCTGGCGAAGCTCAAGCCGTACTTGCCTGGCAAACGAACCCGCTTCCGGCCGAGCGATCGTCTGCTCGCGTTCCTTGAGGCGCTGTAAGAAGCCAAACTATGCCGAATGGAATTTGGGCGATGTCCGCTCGACGGGCCACAAATTCGGGCAAACGATCGGTCGCATCCAGAACCGTTCGGCATAGTTCGGCGGGCGGCATAAACCTGCAAGTTGAACGACATCGACCCGCTCGCGTATCTGACCGACGTCCTCACGCGCATCGTCAATGGCCACCCCAACCGCGATATCGATCAGTTGCTGCCGTGGGCCTACAGAAAGCAAGACCTCAGAGCCGTGGCCTGAGAACAGCGCTTACGGATCAGGCGGCGGAAGTTGTAGCTGGCGGTGGCGAGGACGGCGTTGGCGACATCGCAGCGACGGACCCGGAGATAATTGCGGTCAACGCGGTGCTCCGCTTTGAGATGGCCGATGACAGGCTCGACGGCGGACCTGCGGCGCAATTCGCGTTTGACGCTGAGCCCTCGCTTCTGACCGGAGATGAATCGCTCCGGCGAAGGCCACCTTGCGCGGTGCGACGGAGGATGAAGACATAGGCGTATGACTGACCATACGCCTACTTCGAAGGTCTCCCGATTGGAAGTGGTCTCGACGGGCGCTCGACGCCGTTGGACATTGGAAGAAAAGCAGCGGATCATTGCCGAGAGCTATGGCGCGCCACGATTGGTGTCGGTGACTGCGCGGCGCAATGGGTTGTCTACGAGCCAATTGTTTACGTGGCGCCGCTTGGCGCGCAACGCCGGCTGAGCGTAAGCGTCGTTCTGCTTCCACCTTCTCGCAGCACCCTGGATAGGCGAGTTTCACGATCTCTTTGAAGGGATCGGCTTGTGTCTATGCTTGACCATACGCTTAAGTCGGACGTGACGGCGCGCCGGCTGGAAGTGATCACAGAGACAGGACGCCGTCGTTGGTTCTCCAAGGACGACAGGCCCGGATCGTGGGGGAGACGCTGGTACCAGGCGCGGTCGTTTCCGAGATTGCCCGACGACACGGGCTGACACCGCAACAAGTTTTCACCTGGCGCCGGCAAGCACGCCGGCTGACGGCAACGAAGGCTGACGAACCGCAGTTTGTACCAGCGGTGGTAGACGCCATGGCGCCAGCCGTGGCTGCGGGCGATGAGCGCAAGATAGCGCAACGCAAGGCCAAGCCGGATGTCGGGGGCATCGAGATCGAAGCCGAAGGCGTCTGTTGCGGCAATCGGCTTGCAAATATTGCAGGCCGAATAACACTCTCATCACATACAGCTGCGCATACCGGGGAAGGCGACCACGCTGTCCGGCGCATGGAGACCACGTGATCCGGTCGATGACGACCGGGGCGGCGCACGAGCTTGATGGCGCCGTTGGATTTATTTTCTGATCTCAGTATTTGA
>JBAQER010000399.1:0-5415 GCA_049286845.1 Bradyrhizobium sp. | reverse complement strand
GCGTCTGGCTGCTCGGCTGCGCGCTTCTGACCGTCAGCTTCTTTGCCTCGCTGCAGGCGGCGATCGGCCAGGGCCCCGGCGGCACGCTGGTGCTGGCCGGCCTTGCCGCGCTGTTCTTTGCGCCGGTGCTCTTGTTCTACTTCCTGGCGAGTCTGGCCTGGCGCGGCCAGGAGTTGCGCATGATCGCGCAGTCGATGGCTCAGGTCGCGATCCGTTTCTCGGAGCCCGAGGGCGCAGCCTCCGACTCGATGGTGACCGTCGGCCAGGCGATCCGCCGCGAGGTCGCAGCGATGGGCGACGGCGTCGAACGCGCCATCGCGCGCGCCGGCGAACTGGAAACCCTCGTCGCCAACGAAGTCTCCGCGCTTGAACGCGCCTACAGCGATAACGAAGTGCGCATCCGCGCCCTGCTGCAGGATATCGCCCACCAGCGCGACAATCTGGTCGGACAGGCCGAACAGGTTCGCAGCGCCATTTCCGGCGTGCAGATCGACCTGCGCCACGACATCGCGCTGATTTCGGACGCGATCGCCTCGCGCGTCGACGAAGTCGCGAAAAGCATCACCGGCGCCCTGGAAGAACGCGGCGCGCATATCACCGGCGCGCTCAGCCATGCCGGCGACAACATGATCCTCGCGCTCGGCGAGCGCGGCGGCGACCTGCTCGACCGCCTCGAGGAAGCCAGCTCCGAGACCACGCGCGCCGTGCTCGACGCCAGCGAACGCCTCACCACCAGCCTCAATTTCAAAACCGGCCACGTCCACGACGAGTTCGTCGATCTCGCCGATCGCGTGCACGAGATGCTGAACGAGCGGATCGACCGCATCACCAGCGAATTCGAGCAGCGCTCCTCCACCATCGTGGACGGCATTTCCGACCGCACCGAGCAGGTTCACGACTCGCTGAAGAATTCCAGCGACTCCCTGCTGCTCGAACTCGAACTGCGCAGCGGCGACCTCGTCAACAAGATCGACGAGGCCGGCAACCGCCTCGCGACCCAGATCCTCACCTCCGGCGACAAGGCCAGCGAGGCGCTCGACGTCACCGTGAATTCGCTGGTAGCGAAGGTCGTCAGCCAGACCGAAACCGCGCACGATACGCTTTCGCTGCAGATGAGCGCGTTCGACGAACTGGTGCAGAACCAGGGCGGCGAACTGGCGGAGAAATTCGCGCGCGACAGCGGCACACTGGGCGCCCTGATCACCCGCCACATCTCGGAATTCGACCGCACCGTCAAAACCTTCGGCGGCGAAATCGTCGACCGCATGGGTCAGCGCACCCAGGATATCGCGGAAACGCTCAAGACCTATGTCGACACCTTAGACACCCGCCTGACCTCGAACGGCGGCGAGATCACCGCTTCGCTCGACCAGCGCCTGATGCAGTTCGAGACCACGCTGGAAAGCCGCGTCGCCAATCTCGACACCTCGCTCGACGGCAAGATCAAGTCCTTCGACGAATCGATCGACGGCCGGCTCAAGTCGCTCGAACAGAATTTCGACACCCGCGCGAAGTCGGTCACCGAAACCATCGACAACCGTCTCGGCACGCTGGCCTCGTCGCTGACCGACGGCGCCTCACAGGCGGTCAATCTGCTCGACTCGCGCCTGGCCCACCTCACCTCTTCACTGACCGATGGCACCGCGCAGGCGATCCAGTCGATCGACTCGCGCCTCACCCATCTCACCACGTCGCTGACGTCGGGCGCCGCGCAGGCGATCGACGCCGTCGACCAGCGCATTGCCAGCGTGACCCAGACCATCGATGGCCGCAGCGCTCACCTGACCGACACCATCACGGCGCGGTTCCAGGAAATCCATCAGGGCATCGAAACCCGGGTCGGCGCGGTCGCCGGCGACATCGACATGCGCGTCGCGCAGTTCGAGGATCTGCTCGGCTCGCGCGTCGAAGCGGTGGCGGGCCGCATCGAGAGCAGCGGCCGGCAGGCCAGCGAAGGCCTGATGGCACGCGCCGAGGAATTGTCGCTCGGGATCAGGTCCCACGTCGAGGATGCGGAGCGTTCGCTGACCAACCTCGTGGTCAATACCAGCGAGACCATCCAGACCGGCGCCCGCGCCGCGCAGCAGTCGCTGCTGACGGTTTCTTCCGACGTCGGCGCCCAGCTCAAGCTGACCTCGGCGGAAGTCGAGCGCGCCCTCACCGCCGTCGGCACCGGCGCTGCAAACTCGATCCTGACCAGCGCCCGCGATGCGCAGTCGACCCTGGTGTCGGCTTCCACCGAGGCCACCAGCCAGATCAAGTCGCTGTCTGCCGACGTCGAGCGCACGCTCTCCGCAGCCGGCACGACGACCGCGAATTCGATCGTCTCCGGCGCCCGCGAGGCGCAGACCACGCTGGTTACCGCTTCCACGGACGCGGCCAACCAGGTCAAGTCGCTGGCCGCCGACGTCGAGCGGTCACTGTCGATTGCCGGGACTTCCACCGCCGAATCGATCACCGCTGGCGCGCGCGAAGCCCAGAGCACTCTGGTCAACGCTTCCACCGATGCGGCCAACCAGGTCAGATCGCTGGCCGCCGACGTCCAGCGCACACTGTCGATCGCCGGGACTTCGACCGCCGAAGCGGTCACGTCGGGCGCCCGCGAGGCCCAGAACACGCTGGTCGCCGCCTCCTCGGAGGCCGCCAACCACGTCAAGTCGCTTGCGATCGATGTGGAGCGCACCTTGACGGCAGTCGGCGCCGACACTGCAGCGTCGATCCTCGCCAGTGCGCGCGAGGCGCAAACCTCGCTGACGGCGACGTCGGCGGATGCCGCCAGCCAGATCAAGGCGATCGCAACCGACATCGAGCGTTCGCTCGGCGCCGTCACCGCCAACACCACCGACAATATCCAGGCCAGCGCCCTCAACGCACAGAGCGCTCTGGTGGCCGCATCGAACGAAGTCAGCTCCAAGGTCAAGTCGACCTCGGCTGAAGTCGAACGGACGGTTCTCGCCGCCAGCGGCAGCTTTGGTTCCACCATGACCGGCAAGACCGACGAAATCGTCACCTATGTGCAGCAGCAGACCGATCGCCTGTCGCAGATCATCGATGGCAAGCGCGGAACGCTGGTTGAGGCGATCGGCTCCAAGACCAACCAGCTCACGATCGACATCGACCGCGTCACCGCCGATGCCCTGAAATCGATCGAGACCAGGGGCCAGGCGTTCTCGCAGTCAATGATGACCAACGGCTCCGATGTCGCGCGGACCATCACCTCCGCAGGCGAACTCGCCTCCGGCGCCGTCAACAAGTCGCTGAAGGACCTCGAGCAGGCATCGCGCGCGGCGATCGACCAGTCGCGCCAGGTGTCGATCTCGGCGGTGACCGAAATGCAGGAAACCAGCAAGATCCTGCGCACCGACACGGTCGCCCTGTTCGAGCGGCTGCGCGAAGGCAACATCCTGCTGCAGGAAGTGCTGACCGGCGCGCACGACAACCTCAACTCGCTGGAACGTGCGCTGGTGACCCGCGTGGCCGACTTCGTCTCCGCGATGAACGACGTCACATCGCGCAACGGCGTCGCCACCCAGACCCTGGAAGACCAGCTGTCGATCTTCAACACCAAGACATCGAAGGCGCTGGAGGACCTCGGCTCGTTGTCCAGCCAGTTCGAGACCCACGGCCACGCGCTGGTCGAGGCGGCCGCAGTGGTCGAGCAAGCCAACCGCAGCACCACCGCCTCGGTCGCCGAACGCAAGTCGGCGCTGGAATCGCTGGTCACCACCATCGACCTGCGTACCACCGATCTCGATCAGCGGCTGTCGCGCTTCACCAGCCTGCTGGATGAATCGCTGGCCGCCGCCGAAGAGCGCGCCCGCGACATCGCCCGCGTGGTTGCGGAAACCGCAGGCGCGGGTTCCGCCGCCATCAGCCACCAGTTCGAGGTGGTTCGTGAAACCGCAGAGGAAGAGCGCCGGCTGACGGCGGAGACCCTGAGCGCGCTTTATCAGCAGAGCACTCAGGAAGCGGACGCGATGTTCAAGCAGTCCGCGGACAAGTTCGCCCATATGGTGTCGAGCATGAAGCAGATGGCCGCGGAGATGCACAACGAGCTCGAAGCCACCCGCAACGAGCTGCGCCGCGGCGTGCTGGAAATGCCGCAGGAGGCCGCCGAAAGCACTGCGCAGATGCGCAAGGTGATCGTCGACCAGATCGAAGCCCTGGCCGAACTGAACCGGATCGTGGCCCATCACGGCCGCGGGCTGGACGTCATGACCTCCGGCCGCGCCAGCGTGCAGCGCGAGGAAGAGCCGATGCTGGTCGCCGCCGGCGGACAGTCCCGCCCGGTGTCGCGCGGCTCAGCCTCGAACCTGCCGCCGCCGGATCTCGGCATGCCGGCCCCGCGCCGCACCGAAGCCCCGCCGGTCAGCCCGGCGAACTCCGACCAGGGACGCGACGGCTGGCTCTCCGACCTGTTGAGCCGCACCGATGCCGGCGCCAACCAGGCCTCGCGCAGCCGCGCGCCGCAGCAGACCGCAGGCGAAAATCCGCTGGCGTCGCTGTCGCTCGACATCGGCCGCCTGATGGATCGCAATCTCGCCGCCGAGATGTGGGATCGCTATCAGCGCGGCGAGAGCAAGGCCTTCACCAAGCGGCTCTACACCCCGGCCGGCCAGAAGGCTTTCGACGAGGTCGCCCGCAAGTACCGCGCCGACCGCGGCTTCAAGCAGACGGTCGACCGCTACATCGCCGAGTTCGAACGCCTGCTCGACGAGGTCGCGCGCGACGAACGGGGACCTGCGATGCTGCGCAGCCACCTCACCTCGGAGACCGGCCTCGTCTACACCCTGCTCGCGCATGCGGCGGGACGGTTGGGGTAAGGCTCGAGCTGGTTGCGGAATTGAAACGGAGGCAGCGATGCCTCCGTTTTTATTTGCGAAGTTCGTAGTGCGGCAAAGCCTAACTCGCCGGTCGCCGCCAACAGCGGAGCGCGATGGATACGAAGGTGGATGAAACCTATCGTTCTCCAAACGCTATTGAATGGGCACTTCTCAAAAAGCTGCTGGGGAAAAGCTTTCCCGGCCGAGACGAGCTGGTGGGGCAACTTGACAGCCTATCGGTCAAACCGATCGATACGGAGGGAAGCTTGTCTTTAAGACCGAGTCCCCTCGCCGCTCCGGCGCCAGTTGAGGAGAGAGTAGTTTCCGAGGGCAATTATTCTGACGAGGACGCAGACTTGAGCGAAGGATCGCACGTCAACGTGTTACTGTACGTGGTGAAGGGCCTTCTGGCCGAACTGGAGATCTACAAGGACGATGGTTCGCCAATCAAAAAGGGGCCGCTCGCCGAAAGCCTGATCTTTTACTAGACCCGCTGCCTATTGCGCCGCGCGGGCCGGAGGGCGCGCCGCGGGCGCAGGCGCCGGCTTCGGCGGAGCTGCCGCGGTTGGCGCCGACCTCGGCGGGGTTGACG